>DAOUSR010000109.1 GCA_030627125.1 Thioploca sp. | reverse complement strand
CGCTCAATATTTTTGAATTGTACTTTCTTTAATTTCTGAGTTCTAATTGTTTAGTTTCATAATATAACGCATTATATAACATTTACTGAAAATCAGAAAATTATTGGCTTTCCTTAAGCTATAATCGTCAGGACTTTTGGGAAACCGCTTCCAACAAACAACTCAACTTTTTACAACATATCAAAACCCAACTAAAAAGTACCGGTGAAGCTACCATCGTGTTACCCGATAATGTGTTATTTGAAGGCGGTGCTGGGGGAAGAAGTGCGTAAACAATTAATGCAAACCACTGAACTACATACTATTTTAAGGCTTCCCACTGGGGTTTTTTATGCACAAGGCGTAAAAGCGAACGTCCTTTGCTAATGAACCAGCCAGCAAAACAGCAAATACTAAGGAAATTTGGATATACGATTACAGAACCAATATTCATCATACCTTAAAGAAAAACCCCATGAAAACAGAGGATTTAGCTGAATTTGTGAAATGCTACAATCCCAAAAATCGCCATAACAGCAACTTGGAGTGAAAAAAATCCCGAAGGACAATGGCGTAAATTCACCTATACAGAAATTCTAGCCAGAGATAAAACCAATTTAGATATTTTCTGGCTTAAAGACAAAAGCCTAACTGATCTAGATAACTTGCCTGATCCCGATGTATTAGCAGGAGAAATCATTGAAAATTTAGAATCTGGGCTTAATAGTTTTAAAGAAATTATGGCCACCTTAAATGAGAATGGGAAATGTAATATATCAATGTAATATAAGAGATTTATATTTATATCGAATTTCATTAAGCATTAAGAATTGCTATACAATTTATTAATTAGTTTAGCATTATTAGATAACCTAACGATTCTGCTATATTTTTTGTCGCCAGGTCGATATAATTGTGAATATCGTTCTTCACTATAACTTTCTTCTTTGACACAAGGAGTAGTATCTTTGTCATGACCTTTAAATATAAATCTTAAAATAGGCTTAATAGGTAATATAGCAAAAATTAACATAAACATTAACCACAATATAAAGTCAATATCATCCATAAGTTAAAAACCTGCTATTTTACAATTAAACCCGTTATTTATAAAAAACATAATAAGAGTAAACACATTAAAATTCATTACCAAATGTTCAATCAACCAACAGGTCCTATTTAGTAATAAAATTATACACTCCATCCCAATTTTTTGTAGGAGGATTTTCGATAAAATATTTTATCCGTTTCAAATATATTTGATACAATAAACAGTTAGGATTAGTCTTACTTAATTCATTAAAAAATTCTATAGCTATATCCCAACTTTGTTGACGATAATAACCAAGAGCTAGTTTATAATAATTAATTTCTGTGGCAAAATCTTCATCAATTTTAGTTAATAAATCAATAGGTTCAAAAATGGAAACCGGTCGTTCTTTACCTTTAACTCTTACTTTATCCAATTCCCGATAAAAATATTCAGGTACCGCATTACGAGTTGTTTCACTGACAATTAATTTCACTCCATATTGCTTGGTTAAACCTTCTAAACGTGAACCTAAATTTACCGCATCTCCCAATACCGTATAAGCTATTCTAAATTGAGACCCCATATTACCAACACTCATTATGCCAGTATTCAAGCCAATTCCAATATCGATCTTAGGCCAGCCTTTAGCTTTAAATTGGGTTTGTAAATCTTGCAACTGTTCTAACATATTAATTGCAGTATCTAAAGCATAACGTGCATGTTGTGGTTCATGTAACGGAGCCCCCCAAAACGCCATAATGGCATCGCCCATATATTTATCAATAGTTCCACGATGTTCATGAATAGCACGAGTCATTGGAGTTAAATATTCATTCATCAATAAGGATAACTCTCTAGGTTCCAAATTTTCAGAAAGATTAGTAAAACCACGAACATCAGAAAATAATACTGTCATCTCTCGGCTTTCGCCATCCATCGAAAATTCATTACCAAGATTTTTACTCATTTCATCAACTAATTCTATAGGCACGTATTGTCCAAACAAAGTAGCTAAATAACGTTTATTGGTTGATTCTATAAAATAGCCGTATGACATATTGAAGATAAACTGAGTTAAAATCAATAACATGATAGTTGCTAAAGGAAATACTAAATTTTGCGTATTCCACAATATTAGATTCACTAAAATTAACAAGCTAGATAATCCTAAAGTTATGCCAGTTGCCATTAAAGGACAGCATAATGGTAATAAGCTAATCATCACTAAACTGATTAAAATTAATAATAAAATTTCAGCAACATTTTCATAAGCAAATCTGGATTTAAAATTATTGTTTAATATACCAGCGATAAGATTAGCATGAATTTCTATTTCTGGATAAAGATTCCCAACTGGAGTAGCGACTAAATCTGATAAACCTTGGGCAGTTGAACCAAGTAATACTATTTTATTTTTTAATAAATCTGGATTTTGAATCCGCTGATATATAACATCAAAAGCAGAGATATAAGGAAAAGTATGCCACTTACCTTGATATGGTATTAATGCTTGTAAATAGTTATCAGTAGGAATTGTATGTTGGCCAATCTGTAAGGTTGTTGGTGGCTGGAAATTTAGCTTGGATTCTGCCAAAGCGATGCGGGCTATTGCTAAAGATAATGATTCATACAATTGGTCTTTATAGCCATATAACATCGGAACTCTTCGCACTATACCGTCAACGTCTGGCTTCATTTCAAAATGTCCACCACTTAGGGCATTAGTTTGAAATTGGGCTAAATTAGCCACATAACCATTAGCAATTTTAACTTGACCAACTTCTTCACGGTTTAAAACTGGAACTGGTAATTGCCCAACTTCATTATCGGATTCACTAGTAAAAGCATAGCCTAATACAATACGACGCTTAAGCAGATTATCGGCTAATAAAGCATCATAATCTAATTTTTTTTCAAGTTCTGCTAGAGTTTGTAAAAATATCGGAGCTTGTTTTAATGGGCCTTGAGCTAAAGTGCGTAATTTAGTTAAACCAGAGCTATCATCAGGTTCGGCAAATACGACATCCATTCCTAGTATATCAATTTGGTAGGTAGCAAATAACTGTTCAATTAAATTTGCTATTACTGAACGATTCCAGGGCCAACGTCCTATTTCACTTAAACTAAGCTCATCAATATCAACAATTACGATACGATTGTCAATTGTATTAGGCATAGTAAATTCTAGCCTAACGTCATATGCTGTATGTTCTAACGCATTAATAAATTCCCATTCAACAGTTTTAGTAGTATGTAGAATAAAAAATAACAATATAGCTGAGCTAAACAACAATCGCACTATATGGCGTTTAATTGTAACAATGGACATAACGAATTCCTTTAATCATTGGAACTTATTCCTCTGATTAAAATAATCGTCATTGGGGAATAAGCCTAATTAAACAGTTGAGATAATGCTGTTCCCGGGTCATCAGCTTTCATAAAAGCCTCACCGATTAAGAATGTATGCACACCAACATCGCTTAATAAAGCAATATCTTCTGGAGTATGAATGCCACTTTCGCTAACCACAATATGTTTTTTAGGAATCTGTCCTAATAAATTTAATGTGATTTTTAGATCAGTATCAAAAGTTTTTAGGTCACGATTATTAATACCTATCAAACGTATATTAATTGATAAAGCTCGTTCTAATTCTTGTTGATTATGAACTTCTACCAGTACATCCATACCTAAGTGGGTTGCCAAATCAGCAAAGTCTTGTAACTGTGCATCGTCTAATATAGCAACTATAAGCAAGATACAGTCCGCTCCAATTACTCGTGCTTCATACACTTGATAAGCATCCATAATAAAATCTTTGCGTAAAATAGGGAGTGGACAAATTTCATGTACTTTTGACAAATATTCGTTAGAACCTTGAAAAAATTTCTCATCAGTCAGGATGGATAAACAAGCGGCTCCATTTTGTTCATAGCTTTTAGCAATTGCAACTGGATTAAAGTTATTTCGCAATAACCCTTTGCTTGGAGAAGCTCTTTTAATTTCAGCTATAACTGCTGGTTGTTGAAATTGTAATCGTACATTAATTGCCTCAATAAATCCTCGTGATGGAGGACAACTGTCAATTAAACGACTAAGAGTACGCAAAGGCATTCGTTTAGCACTACTTTCAATTTCGGTTTTTTTATACTGGATTATTTGTTGTAGAATATCAGGGAGTTTATTCATAATAGGTGGTTGTTTCTACAAATAGGAATACTTATTGAGTCTATCGTGATAGAGTAACATATTTTATATTTAAGAATACTAATATTAATAACTTATTTGATTATGAATGATGTTAAAAATGTTATTATATTACAATTTTTTCAATCTCAGGTATTATAGTTTGAATAATAATGCTTATTATCAAGCCAAAATATTACTAAAATTAGCTGCTAACAATAAAAGTAATAAAATATATGCCATTTTAAATAATATTAATGGTAGTACTACTTTTAAAGGTGATGTTTTTGAATATTTTTTAGCAGAATTATATAAAAAAATTGGTTGGGATACTAAAATTGTTGGTGGTAAAGATGATAAAGGAGTTGATATTTTATTATTTAATTCTAAACAAAAAGTCTATGCCATTATCCAAGCAAAAAATACTAAAAGACCGTTACCAAAAAAAGAAATAGCTAACGAATGCGATAATTTTATTGGAATTTATAATTCTTTAGGTGCAGCTCAAAAGTATACTTGTAATACACTTATAATTTTTTCACTGAATGGTTACACAAAAGGGGCTTGGGATTATGACTATCCAGCCACTCACAAAATTTATCGTTATGAATGGACTTATATTGAAAACTTAATTAAAACTTATTCGAATAGTACACCTAAATTTAAAAAATCGGTTAAGAAACCTAAAATAGTTGCAATTATAATATTAGTATTTATAGCGTACTTACAAATTTATCCTTTAAATAACTTTCCAACTACATTAACTAGCGATATGATAATTAAGTTAAATCGTACTTCTCTTAGTTCATCAGTATTAACTAGTGATATGATAATTAAGTTAAATCGTACTTCTCTTAGTTCACCAGTAAAGCAAGATTGCAACCGACTTAATTATTCCAGTAAAAATTGTAGGAAACAACTTGTATACAAATATACTAAAATTTATGGTTCTTTGCAAAAAGGACTAATTGCCTATTTTTGTGGGCCAACCAATTTTAAAAATGAAACATGTGGAAGTTATGGAGAAAAAATGGCTAATTATATTACTATAGGGCAGAAATTCCCACTATAAAACACATAAAAAGAGTATAAATCATAATAGTTTTCGTAAATTAGCTCCAAAATTAAAGGCTAACAAATCAGGAATTATTCTTGCTATATGGCAAATATTTCGCTAATTCGTTGTACTACAGGAACACCCTACCCGTTAAATTACTTATCTGATTAGGATTTTTAGGATGTAAAGATTTGCAAGTTTTTTAACTATTTAGCTTGACAAGTAACAGAGTATCTTGTTTAGAACTACCAAATTCCATAGTATGAATTAGTGACTAAAAGCCAATTAGTTTTAACATTTTGGCTTAATAAACTATTAAATGGGATAAATTCATATAGGAATAACATGACATTACATATTATAGATTGGATAATTATCATATCGTTTTTACTATTAATATTAGGAATAGGACTTTCTTTTACTAAGCAGGCTGGTAAAAATGTTGAAAGTTTTTTCTTAGGAGGACGCAATCTACCTTGGTGGATAGCTGGAACTTCAATGGTAGCAACAACATTTGCTGTCGATACCCCATTATTAATAACTGAACTAGTAGCACATAATGGCATCAGTGGCAATTGGTTGTGGTGGAATGGTTTGATTGGTGGAATGTTAGCGACTTTCTTTTTTGCTAAATTATGGCGGAAAGCTAATATTATTACCGATATTGAGCTAACATAAATTAGGTATTCAGGTAAATCTGCTGCTTTTTTGCGGGGTTTTAAGGCAATTTATTTAGGAATTTTTATGAATGCTGTCATTATTGCTTGGGTAAACGTTGCATTAGGAACTTTGCTCACAGTCTTCTTTGATATTCCACAGAATCAATTAATTTTCTATTTAGCAGCAGCAATGTTTGTTGTAATGTTTTATTCCAGTTTATCAGGCTTGTTAGGAGTGGCAATTACTGATTTTATTCAATTTATCATCGCCATGATTGGTTGTATTGTATTGGCTGTGTTAGTAGTAAATTCTGAACAGATTGGAGGCATAACTGGTTTACAAGCTAAACTTCCAGCTGCAACTTTTAATTTTTTTCCAACTATTGAATTTTCCTTCAAGTCTCTGACTGAAACAACTCAAGTATTAGGTATTAGTTTTGCCACGTTTTTAGCTTTTATTGGAGTGCAATGGTGGGCAAGCTGGTATCCAGGAGCTGAACCTGGTGGTGGTGGTTATGTAGCTCAACGGATGATGAGTGCTAAAAATGAGGAACATGCGGTTAAAGCTACTTTGTTTTTTCAAATAGCCCATTATGCGTTAAGACCTTGGCCTTGGATTTTGGTCGGGTTATGTGCTGTTGTTTTATATCCAGATTTGTCAGAGACTGATAAAAAGTTAGGTTATGCAATGGCAATGAAAGATTTTCTGCCAACTGGTTTTAAAGGTCTATTATTAGTCGCTTTTTTAGCAGCTTATATGAGTACTATTTCCACTCAATTAAATTGGGGAACTAGTTATATTATTAATGATTTATATCATAGATTTATCCATCCCAAAGCTACTCAAAAGCAATTAGTGACAGCTTCTCGGATTAATACTTTATTATTGATGTTGGTGGGATTATTGGTAACCACTCAGATTCAAACTTTAGAAAGTGTATTTAAATTTATGATTGAATGTGGAGCTGGTTTGGGAGCAGTGTTAATTTTGCGTTGGTATTGGTGGCGTATCAATGCTTGGAGTGAAATTTCAGCAACCATAGCTCCTTTTATGTCTTTCACTTTTTTATTAAATTTTTACCCAAATTTAGAATTTCCCTACGGTTTATTTATCACTGTTGGTTTCACTACAATTGTTTGGATAACAGTTACTTTTATTACTCAACCAACTGATTCACAAGTATTAAGAGATTTTTATATTAGAGTGAAACCAGAAGGATTTTGGCAACCAATAGCTGGTGATTTACCCAGAGAAAAATCTACTTTGCCCCAATTATTATCTTGCTGGTTGTTGGGAATTGGGCTGGGATATTCTTGTTTATTTGGATTAGGAAAGTTAATTTTTGCTAATTGGTTAGCAGCAATAATCTATATCTGTATTTCTATGGTATGTATTTTTGGCATTAACAAACTACTGAAAACCATTTTATTGTAAAAAGATATCAATAGAAACGATAGGATAATCTTTCTTTTAAGTCCTTAATTCTACGATAAGATTCATCAATACGCTTTTCACTAATTTTATCTTCTCGGATTAATTGTTTAATAATATTAACAGTTCTGGCAGTAATATTTTTCTCATATTTTAGATTATTTCCTATAACAATAATATCAATACCAGCCATAATTGTAGCCAAAATAGCATCTTTAAAATTATAATGATTTGTGATAGCTTTCATTTGCATATCATCAGAAACAACTACACCTTTGTAGCCCAAATCTGAACGCAATAGATCATTAACAATCTTTTTTGACAGTGTTGCTGGATATATAGGATCATAATTCCGATTAAATATATGGGCAACCATTATTGCATCTACATCATTAATTAATGCTATATATGGATTAAGTTCAATTTTTTCCCATGTATCGGTTACATCAACTAATCCAAGATGAGAATCACGGTTTGAGCTGCCATGTCCGGGAAAATGCTTAATAGCACAAAGTACTCCATATTTATGATGTGCTTTAATAAACGTAAGAGCATGCTGAATTACAATATCAGGATTATCAGAAAAACTACGTTCAAGTTTGCCAATAATTGGGTTATTAGGATTAATATTTAAATCAACTACTGGAGCAAAATTAAAGTTAATCCCCAAATTATTCAGTGTTGAAGCAATTTTAGCCGCAGTTTTATATGTTAGTTCAAAATCATTTTTCCGACCTAAATATTGAGCAGATGTTGTGCGTGAAAAACCAAATTTCTGCTTCAATCTTCGTATTTTACCACCTTCTTGATCGATAGCAATAAATAATGGAATCTGCGAAAATGACTGTAATTTATTAACCAATTTTTTTACTTGGTATGGAATCTGCGAAAATGATTGTAATTTATTAACCAATCTTTTTACTTGGTTAGGTGAGCTAATATTACGTCTCCATGATTTTCTGGTTATATCATAATCAAAAAGTATCACGCCACCTAAATGATATTTTGTTATATCTCGTACAATAGTAGATTTATTGTGAACAGACAATCCACGAAATCCCACCATAAGCATTTGACCAATTTTAATGTCTAAACTTGTTCCTGTTTGAATTGGTGTAGGATATTCTTTTGGTGTAATTTTTAATTCTATAGGTGGTAATGTATGTTCTGGTTGTTTCCACACTTGCTGTTGTTTTGGTGGTGATTTTTTCGGTGGTTGTTCCTGTATTGCTGGAGGAAATTTAGTAGGCTTAGGTACATAAATTGGTGTATTTTTAATAGGAACTGAGGTTACTTCATCTTTATCATTGTTTCCCACGCAAGAAACTATAAATAATCCAATTATAAATATTAAAACTTTCTGTTTAATTGTTTTTTTCATGTAAGTACATTTTCAAAATTAATTATTGCATGGATTATGATTGATTTCATTATTTGTTTTTAGGACAAGCTTTCAATATATTACGCTTAATTTTACCTTTAGGCATTGCACGATTGCCTCTTTTTATTTTTTCATCTTTGTAGATATCATCAACCGTATCAGCAAGAATTTTTAACCATATATTTTTTTGAGATTGAGTTTTTGCTGGTTTACCAACAGCTTTAGGTTGTTCTGTCTCAATCTTTTTATCATACACCGTATCAAGTGCATCACATACCAATGTCCACCAATAACTTGATGAATAATTACCTTGGTTAAATTTTTTATCAGCTATATTTATCGCAGAAATCATTTTAGGATTAGAACAAGCTTTTAATATATTACGTTTGATCCTGTTTTTAGGCATCGCATGATTACCTTTTCGTATCCTTTCATCTTTATAAATATCGTCAACAGTATCAGCAAGAATTTTTAACCATATATTTTTTTGAGATTGAGTTTTTGCTGGTTTATCATTAGCTTTAAGTTGTGTTACACCAATATTTTTATCATATACTATATCAATTGATTCACATACCAATGTCCACCAATAACTTGATGAATAATTACCTTGGTTAAACTTTTTATCAGCTATTTCTTTAGCAGAAATCATATCAACATTTGGTTTACCATACCATTTTTGCAATCCTTCAATGTCTTTGCGGCTTAGTGTTCCACCTCCACTCCATTCTGGATTACAATAGTTCATAACTGAATCAGGATCATATTCTGATAAATAAACATCACCATCACCACCTTGACGTTCTTTTTGACATTCTCTTGGCGCATCAGGCCTATTTTGTTCATGTGCAAAACCTAAAGCATGCCCAAATTCATGTACGGCAACAACTTTTATGCAAAAATATAAAGATTTACGACAAGTTCTATTCCAACTATTAAAAGTAAAATTCAACACCATACCATCTTTTCTTCCATCTAACTGACTGCCTAAACCTTTGGTATGTGGTCCATCATCATCATCAATTAATATTCTAATACCCATACTTCTATTATGGCATGTGGACCAATCAATAAATTCAAGATTAGAATGAGATTCCCAAGTTTCTTGTATGGCTTCTCTAGTCAATTTTCTTCCTTCTGCATTAGCATTAGAAGGATTCTCCCAACATACTGGTATCGTATTTGATGGCCATTTGCTAGGAAAGAAACCATATATTTCATTCTTATCAACTGCTATAGAAATTGAAGAGTAGAAGAGGATATTGATTGCAACAACAAAAATTTTAAGTTTCATAGTTTTAACCATCCTTATTTACTAATAGGACACCACTGTCCTTCTGAACATAGTTTTGGAGGAACTTCATAAAACATATATTTCTCAGACTGATATATAAACGATGATAAATCTTTGGAGAAAGAAAAGTTATTAATATTAAATGGTTTTATGGTTGGATTATCATTGCAAATTGTTTCCCATATCAAAATTTCATTATTATTAAATCCGATATGGTTTTTCCATGATTTTAATATAGGTCTTTTAGGTGCATTAGCACGGCACGTAAAACCGTCCTCTAATAGATAATAATTTCTACCTTCAATAATATGACTGAAATCAAACGTATTAGTTTTTCCGACATTATAACAAGCACCAATACTAATTATCAAAGTAGTTAGCAATCTGCTGCTCATTTTTGTTTTAATCATTAAGATGATTTTCCTTTTTAAGCAGAAATAGATGTAAACTAAAAAATATCGTAACTATCATAAATAGTTCGGACAGTTTTAAAGACATTAATAATGATAAAGTTGATAAACAATATATTATATTTGACGGTGTGGTGCTATTATCGTTTAAATACTCTACATTTATAAATAATACCTTCGCCAAAAAACCACAAAAAAATAGTATAAAAAAACTAAATTAAAAAACTTTATACTTGACAAACAGAAGGATTAACTCGACCACGTGAAGAAACGTTATAAAGTTTTTTAATTTAGTTTTTTTATACTATTTTTTT
>DAOUSR010000099.1 GCA_030627125.1 Thioploca sp. | reverse complement strand
ATCATATTAAAACATTTATTATTTGTCAAGATAAATATTTCACTTTATCATTTTAAAATAACTTTTATTAATGTTTATTCACTTTTGTTAGTAAAATGTTTGCTATACATAAACCCTCAGTATATTGCTGAACGTCATGGTATTAGTGAAAAATGTGCTAAAATTATTAAAAAAATAGAAAAAGCTTTAAATGGATTAGCAAATACTGCTTCCAAACCATAATGTTATTCGATTATTCTCAGGTACATTATAAATATATAATCAGAATATTTTAATATATTAAACAGCTACCTGAGCCTTAATGTGTGGATGAGTTTGGTAATTATTAATTGTAAAATTGGCAAATTGATAGGCAAAAATATCGGTTGGTCTATGTTCAATTATTAATTTAGGCTGGAGATATGGAGTTCTAGTTAGCTGTAATTTGGCCTGTTCTAAGTGATTATTGTACAAATGCACATCGCCACCAGTCCAGACAAATTCTCCAACCTGTAAATCACATTGTTGAGCTATCATATTGGTCAATAAGGCATAACTTGCTATGTTGTAAGGAACTCCGAGGAATAAATCGCACGACCTTTGGTATAACTGACAGGATAATTTATTATTTGCTACATAAAATTGAAACAATAAATGACATGGTTCAAGTTGCATTTTATCCAAATCAGACACATTCCAAGCTGAAACAAGAATTCGCCGTGAATCAGGATTATTTTTAAGTTGATCAATCACTTTACTTATTTGGTCAATATGTTGTCCATCTTGAGTTGGCCAGCTTCGCCATTGCTTGCCGTAAACAGGTCCTAATTCGCCATTTTGATCAGCCCATTCATTCCAAATTCGCACTCCATTAGCATTCAGATATTCAACATTGGTATCCCCACGTAAGAACCATAATAGTTCATAAGCTATGGATTTAAAATGTAATTTTTTGGTAGTTAGTAATGGAAATCCGGCAGTTAAATCAAATCGTAATTGTCGCCCAAACACAGATAACGTTCCGGTTCCAGTTCGATCTTGTTTTTGATTACCATTGGTCAAAATATCCTGCATTAATTCTAAATATTGTTGCATGTTAATTGTCTCTTTTTGGGAAGGTTAAAATCCCCATCTTTAAGTGGATAGTCGCATCAAAGTACATAAATATATTTAAAATTAGTATGTTACTTGTCAGGTTAAATTAACTAATTGCAATTATTAATTTAAAATTTGCAAATATATATCTTCGAATTTAAAAAATATTATTTTTAGGAGATAAAAACTACAAAATCATGATTTTCATAAATAAATATTTAATATTAATCGGTCAGATTTTACTGATAACATATTAGTTTTTAATGTGTTTTTTTAACTTTGAATCAGTCCTCGGTCCGAAATCTACCTCTAAGTAAAGAAATTAAAAAGAAAACATGGTATTATAAAATGAATTTATGAAAAATTTAATAAATTACTTAGCAGAAAACCCACGTAAAGCCAGAAAAATACGCCATAACAATACAAAGATTAGTAGTCCTAAATAAAGTAGTGTTAAACCTACTTTTAAAACTTAGCAGTTTTTTAAGTAATCACTAAATTAATTAGGATTATCGGCGAAGGTATTATTGTTAAAACTACAATTTTAACATAACCATCTTTTTACTATTTACATATTTTTTATCTGAGTTTGTGGTAAAGGTATTAAACAACACCATGATTAATTAATATATTTTAATAAAACTCATAAATTAATCACATGCCTATTTTACAGGTCGCAATTCCCAGACCTTTATACAATTATTTTAACTATTTGCCACCATTAGGGGTAGATATAAATCAACTAAGTCCTGGGATGCGATTACAAGTCCCATTTGGTAAACATAGTTACATTGGTATGTTATTGAATATCAGTGATAATAGTGATTTTCCAATTAATAAACTCAAGCCCGCACTAAAAATAATTGACTCAACTCCAATTTTATCTGTGGATGAGCTGGGGCTATTAAAATGGGCGGCTAATTATTATCATTACCCAATCGGTAAAGTTATCACAACTGCTTTGCCTACTGCGTTAAATCAAGGTTTACCAGCTAGTATAAAACCGGTAATTGGTTGGCAATTGACCAAAACTGCTATTGAACTGGACAGCATACCTAAAAATGCCAGCCAACAGAGAGCTATTTTAGAATTATTACAACAACATCCACAAGGTTTAGCACAAACGGTTATTACTAATAATTTACCTAAATCAACTCCAAGTTTAAAAACTTTACATAAAAAAGGTTGGATAGAACTAATTGTTCCAATCAATAATCAGTTATTAAGTAAATCTTCTCACTTACAGCTAAATCAGGCTCAAGATGAAGTAGTTAATCAAACTTGTGCTAATTTACACCAATTTTATCCAGCATTATTAGACGGAGTTACTGGTAGTGGTAAAACGGAAGTTTATCTCCAAATTATTCAAGAAGTTTTAAATCAAGGTAAGCAAGCAATTGTTTTAGTTCCAGAAATTAATTTAACTCCTCAGATTGTCAATCGTTTTGAACAGAGGTTTGCCATACCGATTGCTACTTGGCATTCTAAGTTAACTAAAACTGAACGTTTGCATACTTGGCTATTAGCTAAAGATGGTATAGCTCCAATTGTGATAGGTACTCGTTCTGCAATATGGATACCTTTAGCTAGACCGGGGATTTTTATAGTTGACGAAGAACATGATTCATCTTACAAACAACAAGATACGTTTCGTTATTCGGCTCGTGATATTGCTGTAGTACGAGCTAAACGAGCCTCAGTCCCAGTTTTGCTTGGTAGTGCCACACCTTCGCTTGACAGCTTGCACAATGCTATTTACGAACGCTATCGCCATTTTAGTTTGCCAGAACGGGCTGGAACTGCAATCCATCCTGCTTATCACATCGTTGACATGCGTAACCAACCCAAAAAGGAAAGCCTATCTCGACCATTAACTAGAGCTATCAAGCAACGTTTGGAAGCTAAACAGCAGGTTTTACTATTCATTAATCGGCGAGGTTACGCATCTACTTTGACTTGTTATAAATGTGGCTGGGTAGCTTTTTGTCAACATTGTGATGCCCGTCTTACCTACCATGAAACCAGTAAAAACCTTCAATGTCATCATTGTGGAGTGATGCAACCATTATATAATAAATGTCCTGGCTGTAACCATACGAAGCTGTATTTACTTGGTCAAGGTACTGAACGAATTGAAGAATATCTGCAAATCCAATTTCCTACTGCTAGAATATTACGAATTGATAGTGATAGTACTAGCCGGAAACATGCTATGGAAGACATTTTAACCCGAATTCACACTGGTGAAGTAGATATTTTAATAGGTACTCAAATGCTGGCTAAGGGACATCATTTTCCCAAAGTTACTTTAGTTGGAGTCATTAATGTTGATAGCGGGTTGTATGGTTCTGATTTTCGTTCCAGTGAACGGATGGCACAGTTATTAATACAGGTTGCTGGTCGAGCTGGTCGAGCTGAAGAACCGGGGGAAGTTATTATCCAAACCTACCATCCAGAACATCCTTTGTTGGCTAAATTGGTACGTCAAGGCTATCCATCATTTGCCCAAGCTGCCTTGCAAGAACGGCATAAAGCAGCGTTTCCACCTTATACTTATTTAGCTTTATTACGAGCTGAAGCAACAACCCACCCACCTTTAGAATTTTTAGAAAAAGCGAAACAATTAGCTCAACAATGTGAAACTGTGCAATTATGGGGGCCAGTTATGTCACCGATGGAAAAACGGGCGGATTGGTATCGAGCTCAATTATTATTACAGGCTTTACAACGCAAACATTTACATGACTTTATCGCTCAATGGTTACCGACTTTACCTGCTTCTAATAATAAAAAAGTACGTTGGTCGTTAGATGTTGATCCGCAGGATTTGTTTTGATTTTCTTAAATAACAATGGTTTAGACAGTTTTTATAACTAATTATTATTAAAGTATTTTTCACTATAAAATAATTAAATTTCAATGAGTTAATTTGTTATTTGAATTTATTGGTTAAAAACTGTCCGAACCATTAATTACTTGAAGTACCAGAATATTTATTTAACCTTCATCCCCGGTTCAGCTCCATCATCTGGACTCAAAATCCACAAATCTTGTTTACCCGGCCCAGCTGCCAACACCATCCCTTCCGACAATCCAAACCGCATTTTACGAGGAGCCAAATTAGCCACCATAACCGTCAACCTACCAGTCAATTGCTCTGGTTGATAAGCTTCCTTAATCCCTGCAAATACAGTACGATGTTTATCTTCACCTATATCCAGAGTCAACTTCAACAGCTTCTTAGCCTCTTCAACATGTTCCGCTTTGACAATCTTAGCAATGCGTAAATCAACCTTGGCAAAATCATCGTAACTAATAGTATCAGCAATCTTTTCCGCAGTTTTTGCAACTGGTGCAGTAGCTACCAAAGTTTCCTTGGATGCTGCTATGATAGAATCAATCTGTTTCTGTTCTACCCGTTTCAGCAAAGGTTTGAAATTATTGATGTTATGTACAACTAAAGCTGTTGGTTGCCAAGTAATAGGAGCATTTAAAAATTTTCCCACTTCCTTTGTCAAGGTAGGTAAAATTGGAGCTAAATAACCCATCAATACTCGAAATAGATTCAAGCCTTGACTACAAACCGCATGTAATTCTGCATCACCACCTTCTTGTTTAACTAAAACCCAAGGTTTATGTTCATCAATATACTGATTAGCCCGATCCGCCAAACCCATAATTTCTCGCACTGCTCTATTATAATCCCGATTTTCGTAAGCTGTGGCAATAATATCACCTGCATCTATAAACTGTTGATATAAATTTTCATCTGCCAGTTTAGCAGCCAATTGACCATCAAAACGCTTGGTGATAAAATTCGCACATCGACTAGCTATATTGACAAATTTACCAACTAAATCAGCATTAACCCGTTGTAGAAAATCATCTAAATTTAAATCCACATCTTCTACACCATTACTCAATTTAGCCGCAAAATAGTAGCGCAAATAAGTCGGATTCAAATGGTTTAAGTAAGTGCGAGCATTGATAAAAGTACCACGAGTTTTGGACATTTTCTGGCCATCGACTTTTAAAAATCCATGCACAAAAACTGAAGTTGGCTTTCTAAACCCAGCTCCAGACAGCATAGCCGGCCAAAATAAACAATGGAAATAAGTAATATCTTTGCCAATAAAATGATAAATTTCCGCCTGACTATCAGCTGCCCAAAACTCATCAAAATTAAGATTTTTCTTATCGCATAAATTTTTGAAACTTGCCATGTAACCGATAGGTGCGTCTAGCCAAACATAAAAATATTTACCCGGCTCGTCAGGAATTTCAAAACCAAAATAAGGAGCATCCCGAGAAATATCCCAAGCTTGCAAACCAGTCTCCAACCACTCTTCCAATTTATGCAGAACGGCGGGCTGTAAACATTTAGTCCATTCCTGCAACATCTCAGTAAAATTAGCTAGATTTACAAATAGATGTTCTGATTCCTTTTCTACTGGAGTTGTGCCAGAAACAGCCGAAATAGGATTTTTAAGTTCAGTAGGATTATAAGTCTTGCTGCATTCTTCACAGCTATCGCCATATTGATCTTTAGCTCCACAGTGCGGACATTCTCCCCGAATAAACCGATCTGGTAAAAACATTTCTTTGGCTGGATCGTAAAACTGCTTAATTGTGCGTCGTTCAATATGGCCAGCAGACGCTAAATTTTTATAAATTAAATTAGCAAAATATTGGTTCTCTGAACTGTGAGTAGAATAATAATTATCGAATCCAATCGCAAAATCGGCAAAATCTTGTTGATGCTCAGTATTAACTCGATTTATTAATTCTTCTGGAGTAATTTTTTCTGTTTCGGCTCGGAGCATGATAGGGGTGCCGTGAGCATCATCAGCACAGACATAATAGCATTCATGGCCCCGCAGTTTTTGAAATCGTACCCAGATATCTGTTTGAATATATTCAACTAAATGACCTAGGTGAATTGAGCCATTGGCATAAGGTAAAGCACTGGTAACTAAAATTTTTCTTGGCATAGTTATGAATTTTATGGTTAAGAGACTTAATTATAGGATATAAATACAGGTACTTGGTTACATATAATTAACTGATGTTGCAAACTGATTATTAACCTTCCCTAACCCTTCATTGAATTCTCTGGTTTATTTGATTGCTTCATATTATAATACTTCTGTCAATGGGCCATAGGTGTTCAAGATAATAGAGAACAACTTGAAAAAGCAGGTAAAATTATGATAAAATATATAGTATCAAATCAGAAAGTTACCATGAATGAAACTAACTTACTAACTGAAACATGGCAAATTGATTGGAGGGTATTTTTTTTCTAGTATTAAATCTAAAGATTACTGTTACTAAAATCATTCAGGGTAAAATTTCCATACCACTTAAACGTTCTAATATTCTTGAAGTTATCGTTGAAAAGGTGTGTAACAAAGGAATTTTATGCTATCGAGCAGTTTTGGAATCCTTATGACAGATGTTATCATTGATATATAACAAATTTAACTGTTGCAGCCCAATTAATCTATCCATTATACCGTTTTAGATGGTAGGTAGTCCACAACCAAAATTAAGAACCATGAATTAAAGTAGGGTGTATAAGCGGAGCGTCATCCACCGTTTGGGTTTGATTTAAGTTTAGCGTATGTGGTGTATGACACTTCGTTTATACACCCTACGAGCTACCAACCAAAATACAAAAAATAAAATATGGCCAAAAAAATTAAGATTATAAAAACATATGAAAAAAAATCCATAATATAAATACATTTAATGGTTACTTTAGCGTATATCCTTTTTATCCCTGTAATTTCATAATGTTCTGGCATTTCTAGTTTTGCTCTAATATATTCTCCAGTAAAATCGTTAACTGAATGTGTTTCGTAAAGCCTAAGAATACTTTTATACTTTTTCCTGAAATCATTATAGATATCTTCTTTGTGTTCATCATTTTTAAGGTAGGGATGTATTTTCTGTTTTAAATCTCCTAACTTTGATGCACAGGAATACATCTTCTCTGATAAATTTGAGTAATTATGATTTTCAATTAAAAGCGAATAAACCAATACTGTTATAGAAGAAAATACCTGTATTAATACAACCCAATCACTTTTTATATTATGCCCAATTTCATAGGCTTGCATAAGTGATATTAAGATTAAACATAATGAAATAAAGACAATAACATATGTTGAATATTTACTATGAGATTTTAATCTTCTTGAAGCATTAAATCTAGTTTTTGATGTGGCATCAATTTTTTTATATAAGTTAACAATACTCTTCTCCTTATCCATTCAAACAATACCTGTATCTAATCACTTAAAGTAGTAAAAAACACTAAGGAAAAACCTTTGTATTAAGAAATAATGAAATCAAGCCGAGCCACACAAAGCAGCCCGACCCAAAACTACCCTACAACAAAACCTCAAATATAAACCCTTGCAATACCAAGAATAATAAAATTAATCCTATGATAATCAAAGTTCCACCGAGGATAGAAGAATATTTAGCCATTCTCGCAGATGGAGCTCCAACCAAATACTTATCTAAAGTACCATCTTTAACTAACCGCTCATACTCAAACGGACGCTCTTCCCTAAACTCCTCCATCGTAATACGACCAGTAAACATCACCGTATCTTGAGGGAACTTGTCAGGCCGGAAATGACAATTAAAGAAATGCACCGTGAATAAGAACACCGCAGCCAAGAACGCCTCTTCACCATGCACGATAGTTGCTACGTTGAAAATCCAACCCGGAAAGAACATTGCGAATAAGTTCGGGAACCACAGTATCAAACCAGAGCAGCCGATAATAAACATACCCCAGAACGGAGCCCAATAATCAAACTTCTCAAAATAAGTCCACCGGTCAAAAGTAGGACGTGGGCCTTTATTAAAGAACCATTTCACCATCGCAATCACATCATACATATCCTGCCAACGTGGTAATAATGAAGTCGGGCCAAACCATCTAAAGGTTTTTCGATCTAGATAAAATATCTTATAAAATATCACTACCAAATGACCGAAGAATACACCAGCAAAAGTCAAAGCTGCAACTCGATGCACGATAGCCGCAATCTGTGGCCCACCAAACATTTTCATCACATATGGAGCCCAGAAAGTTCCAGCATACAATGCCGCCGTACCAGTCAAAGTTAATACCATAACTGCAATTGCCAATGCCAAATGAGCAGCTCGCCAAGGCCAACTAAACCGCTCCACATATTGACAAGCATACGGATCAGTCGGATCGCCCTGATGGTCGAGATGGATATGAGCTTTACCAGTCTTCCGATCCATATATTCACGGTAGAACCACAAAGCACTATGCAACCAGAACACTGCAAATACACCTACCAACAGTGTAATCATAAACTTAGTGACTATCCAAATTTGTGGATACTTAGCAAAATCATGCGAATGGCCATGCGGTTGGAAAGTAGCAAAACCAGCAGTTGCATCTTTATGACACTCACGACAAGTCTCTAACCGATTATCCATATGAACTTTCGATTTTATATTATCAACCTCTTGGGTTTTATGATACTCATGACACTCAAAACACTTAGCAGTGTGTGTATAACCAAGTTTCATTACCTGACCATGATAAGTTTCCCGATAAGATTCATATTCTTCCTCATGGCAATCACCACAACTTTCGGTAATTCCCAGCCGCACTGGATCATCTTCTGGTGAAGCAATCGTATGAGCTGTATGACAATCACTACAAACCGCAGCATCCATGTTACCGTGCCGTTTTACATTGGCACCATGCACTGATTGAGTATAATCCTTAAAAGCTTCCTCATGACACTGTCCACAAGTTTCTGGGGTAGAAAGCCGATAAGTTTTGGCTTCAGTATTATCTATTGGAAACACATCATGTTTACCGTGACACTGCCAACAAGTTGCATTTACTTGATCAGGATTTTCTTCATTAGGTTGGGCATGGATAGAATCCAAATAATGGCTAATATTTGTCAGTACCTTATTTTCAGTACCAGCCATGCGTTGAATATTTTCTTCATGGCATTTTACGCAATCAGTTGAACGTTGCACATCTTTCTTATGCGGCATCTGCTCAATATCTACATGGCAACCTATACACTTAGTTTCATTGTGTACGCTATCCATGAAGGTATCAGAATCTATATACAGAGAACGTTTATGTACAGGGCTGCCACTATCAAACTCCGATACCGCAAAATCAGTCGCACCTTCCACATCATGACACTCAAGACATTGCTTATTAGTAGTTTCTTCAGTGACTAAATGAGGTTCAGTAAGGCTTTTACGATATTCTTCAGAGAGTTCTGCCTGAGCTGTTATAGCAAACAACGTCAGCAGTATTAGAAGCTTTCCCGCCATAAAATGGGGAAATTTCATCATATTTTAATCCTTATAAAAAGAATGACGCTGGAGCGTCATGGTAGGCATTCCCAACGAGAACGTTGGGAACGAGAATGAAAAGATAATTCTTAATTAAAAACTAAAACAAGATTGAATTTCATTAAGAATTATTACTTTTCTTATGAATAATGCTCTTTAAATTATTTAGGAGCAGCAATATGTTTAGCTTTTACAGCATGACCATTGAACCATTTGTGTTCTTTGGAAGCTAAAATTTCATCTAATACCTTTTGTACTGCATCAGCACCAGCCTTATTACCTTCTTTGGTAGCTTCAGCAATTAATTCTCTAACTTGAGGTACCAATTCAACATAGAATGTTTTGGCTACTTCATACATACCTTCCCATTGCACAAAATCTGGAGCTTGCATAGCTGCACCATGTCTAGCTCTACGACCTTGATGATGCCAAAGTTCAAACCAAGTCCATTCAACCTCATCATCAAATGAGACATCTTTGGAAATAAGTTTGTTCTCTTTTAGAGCTTTCATAATTTTAGCTCCTGGTTTAGCAAATTTATCATTATATAAATTCACCACTCCATCAAACTGTTCATAGAAGTTATTGGTCAAAGTACCACTATGGCAAGAACGACATACTGATTTCATGTCTTTTCGACGTAATAACCAAGGTTTAACTTTTTCACCTTTAGCTAGAGCTTTAGCGTCAATTTTCTGGGATATTGGAGCCCGTAAATTCCAACTAATTCGATCGCCAAGATCATGAGTAATTGGCATTTCAGTTGTCGCTGACATATGACAAGTTGCACAAGTTGGAGCAGCTTCATAATCTTCACCAGCTACCCATTTTGGTGAATCAAGAGCCATTTTATCTACATTGGAATAGAAGCTAACACCATGTTTGGATTCTTCATAAATTTCTTTTTGTGGATGATCAGGACCTAAATGACAATATCCACAAGCTTCTGGTCGACGTACTTGTTCAATTGAAAATTGATGCCGTTGGTGACAAGCATTACAAGCTCCTTTAGAACCATCAGGATTTATCCGGCCTATACCAGTGTTTGGCCAAGTAGCTGGGTTGAGATCACCATTTGGTAAAACTTCAACTTTAGAGCCATGACATTGGCTACAACCACTTACATTAACTGGAGAATGACCATTTAAAGTTGGAGCACCTTCAACAACTTCAGCTAATACATTATCAAGTGAACCAAGAATATCTCCTGCTTTAGCATGATGACTTTTAGCAAATTGACGAGCTTCTTCGTTATGACACTCACCACAATCTTTAGGTGATACGATTACGGAAATTAAAAAATCTTTGTGTCTAATTACATCAGGGTCGTTAACGTCAGCTTTATGACATTCATAACAACCTACATTAGCACCATAATGCTTGGAATTTCCCCATTGCTGGTAAACACTAGGATTTTCTTTTTTATGACAAGATGCACAATTAGCACTTTCTTTACTTAGATTTTTAAAAGGTTTTAGCAATTTTGCTCTGTCAGCAGCAAACGCTCCTGAACTGCTCAAAATAGCAAATGAGATAACTACAAGGAGTGCGATAAAGGTTTTACCAAACTCTCGCACCGAAAATAACGATTGTTTCATGTATTTTATCCTTAAAGAAAGGTTGAAATTAAATTTATTATCTATTTTTTAGAATATACTTTTAGTAAAACTCATTAATATTCTTAAAATTGAAAACGAAATAAATTTTTAACTACGATCAAAATATTGTAATCCAGACTTCATCTTAATTTAAATAAAGTTTGAACTTCCATTTTTTAAAGCATAACATATAAGAATAAATGTGATTTTATCACATGTTGTGTTCCTAAAGTTAAATAGTATTTTGAGGCAAACTATACCTTACAATCAAATAGAAAAAATATATTTATAAATAAATATATTTTATAACAATATTATATGATATTGATTAATAAATTATTATTAATATTTTTATCATGTATAT
>DAOUSR010000236.1 GCA_030627125.1 Thioploca sp. | reverse complement strand
GAAAAGAGCGTCGAAACAAGCCAATTAATGAGAAAGAAAGTCATCATTGGTTAAATGGCTATCAAACTGCTTGTGAAGTGTGCCAGCTGATTGTAGAACATTTCTAAATAGAATGCGAGTTTATACTCGACGCAGAGCGTCGGGGAAGGCATTCCCAAACTGAGTTTGGGAACGAGATAAGTTATTCTGGAAATTCTGATTCAGATATTTTTTACGTAACATCAGTTAAATGCAGTTTCTATAATTGCACCACCTAAGCATTCATCTCCTTGATAAAATACCACGGATTGGCCGGGAGTTACAGCTCGTTGTGGTTGAGCAAATTTAATCTGACAAGTATCTGATTGTAAAGTATTTACTTCACAAGCTTGTTCCACCTGCCGATAACGAGTTTTAGCATAACAAGCTAAAGGCATTTGCGGAGTTATACCAGCTATCCAATGAATCTGGTTAGCTAAAATATTACTGCTAAATAACAAAGGATGAGCATATCCTTGAGCTACTAATAAACGGTTGTTTGGTATATCTTTAGCCACTACATACCAAGGTTCTCCACTGTTACCTTTTTGCCCACCGATATTTAACCCCTTACGTTGGCCTAAAGTGTAAAACATCAAACCATCATGTTCCCCCAAACGTTGGCCTTCTGGAGTTTCAATAAGACCGGGTTGAGGTGATAAAAACCGTAATAAAAATTCCTTAAACGGACGTTCGCCAATAAAACAAATACCAGTACTGTCTTTCTTAGTTTTAGTAGCTAAATTAGCCTGCATAGCCAGTTTACGTACCGTAGCTTTTGACAACTCACCGAGAGGAAAATAACTTTTAGCTAATTGAGATTGATTTAACATGTACAAAAAATAGCTTTGATCTTTAGTTGAATCCATACCTTTTAGCAGTTGATAACGTCCATCTACCTCGGCTTTGCGTACATAATGTCCAGTCGCAATTGCACTACCGCCTAAATGTAAAGCATGTTCCAAAAATACATTAAACTTAATTTCTCGATTACATAATACATCTGGATTAGGGGTTCGCCCAGCTTGATATTCTTGTAAACATCCAGTAAAAACATTGTCCCAATATTCGCTGGCAAAGTTTACCGTGTGTAAGGGTATGTCTAAAGTGTCACATACGGCTTGAGCGTCTTGTAAATCTTCGGCTGCACTGCAATAACTTTCAGTATCATCCTCTTCCCAATTTTTCATGAAAAGAGCTTCTACTTCAATATTTTGTTGTTTTAATAATAAACCAACAACGGAAGAATCGACTCCTCCTGACATCCCGACAATTATTTTTGGCATTTGAAATTTTAAGCGTGAAAGATTATTTCAGATTAAGTTTGGGTAACCACAAGGGATTACCCCTACATCATGTTATCTAGTGGGTAATGCACATTGAAAAATCTGATGATAAAATATAGTGCTAGAATTTACGTGTATTGATAGTATAATCCGTAACTTTTCCTGTAAATGGCAATGCTAACATATCAGTTATCCACATAACCTGTTTAGGTTCTTTGAAATTATGGAGGCCGATTGTTAGATGCTCACCAATATGTTTATCCAGATAAGTACCAAACCAACGATCCCAACAAGCCAAATTAAAACCAAAATTACTATTAGTTTCATTAACTTCAATTGAGTGATGAATTCGATGCATATCTGGTGTCACTATAAACCAACGTAATAATCTATCCAATTTATTTGGTAAACCAATGTTACCATGATTGAACATAGCCATTGCATTTAGTATCACCTCAAAAATAATTATTGCAACTACTGGAACTCCTAAAATAATGATTGCAGCAAATTTAATAAGCATGGAAAGAATAATTTCAATTGGGTGAAAACGTGAGCCGGTAGTAACATCATAATCTAGGTCTGCATGATGAACTTGATGTAATCGCCAAAATAGTGGGACTGCATGCATCATAATATGTTGTAAGTAAATGATAAAATCCATTACAATAACAGCAATTAATATTGAGATTGCAACTGGAAAATCATAATAATTCAGCATTCCCCAACCATTATCATTCACAAAAATTGCCATACCAACTGCTGCGGTTGGTAAAATTAACCGTAGAATAAGGCTATTAAAAATAACTAACCCTAAATTATTAGCCCAACGTAATGTTTTAGATAAAATAAGAGTCCGTTTGGGAGCTAATATTTCCCAAATCGCTATAATAGTAAAAATACTAAAAAAACATATTAATCGAATAATAATTTCATTATGAACTATAAATTCATTCATTTTTAATTCCTATTTTAATGATTGAAATTGAATTATACCAAAAATTTAATTATTAACTTAATGCAAAATTATTTATGCAACATGGTTCTAACTAAATTTATTATCTTCCTCCACTCATTAAGTTAAGAAGCATCTTCCTTAGTAAGGATGGATTAATGAAGGTCAAGAATCTGTATGCGTAATGTCAGTTAAATAAAAAACACTTGCATCTAACTGTGATACTTGATATTGTTTAAACTGGATACGTTAAAATAACTAATTGAGGTAAACATGAATAAATTATTATTATGTATTATTATAATCTTCCCAACTACAAATTTCGCCCTTTGTATTGATTATAGAATCCAAATAAATCAAGCAATAAAAACTAACAATTTTGACCAATTAAAAGAACTATTACCTACACTTAAAAATGAAGGCTGTGCAAGTAATTATATCAATGCTTTACAACTAAAATTGGCTAAGATTTTAGCTATTAAAGCCGACGAATTATTAATGACTGGTCAACTTGAATCAGCACGAGCTTTATTACAACGTTCTAATATTATTAATTGGGAAACTCAAGTTATACGGGCTGATATAGCAGCATTTGAAGGAGATTGGCAAGAAGCATCTAAACTGTATAATCAAGCTTTAGACCTAATTGATAATCCACAAGCAACCCCGCAAGCACCAGATATTGATGTAATTGAAAAAGTCTTTCAACTAGCTTCAGAAGCTCAGATTTTAGCTGGAACTTTAGATAATTCTAGATATGATACAGAACCTGGGGTAATGTTGGATGATGTGCGTGGATTTAAGCCAGAAAAATTATTAATTCCAATTCAATTTGAATTTAATAAATCAATACTTAGTCCAGAAGGTAAAAAATCAGCTCAACAATTGATAAAATACCTTAACCAATATAACCTTAACAAAATTACTTTGATTGGTCATACTGATACTAAAGGTGATGATATGATTAATGATAAAATATCCATTCAACGAGCATTAGTCTTAAAAAATTATCTAAAAAATTCAGGTATAAAAATCCCTATTATCGCTATTGGCCAAGGCAAAAGAAATCCATTAGTATTAGACAATATTGGTAGGTATGCAGAAATTGAAATTGATGCTCTTAATCGCAGGGTGGAAGTTATCACTGAATAATTAAATTTCATGATATACCAATTAAAAATAAACTAAGTGCGATTATTCTATTAAGGGAAGCCAATAACTTTCTGATTTTCAGTAAATGTTATATAATGCGTTATATTATGAAACTAAACAATTAGAACTCAGAAATTAAAGAAAGTACAATTCAAAAATATTGAGCG
>DAOUSR010000223.1 GCA_030627125.1 Thioploca sp. | reverse complement strand
TTTTATATATTAATAATCATATGAAAATTAAAGTTTTTATTATTACTAAGAATATTAAATAATCTATATTATTACACCTTCCTACATTTTAATTAATTATCAATAAGTTATATAAATATTCTATACAAGAAGTTTAATATAATAACATCTTTATTTTCAGCTGTATTATTTATTTGATTATGCAATGGTTTTAGAATAGCATATTTTTATGAAATTATAGTTAGATAGCATGAAAAAAGGTGTAATGTGTTTCGATTATTAGCAATATCTATTATTTCATAGCAATTCTTAAATTATGAATGCTTAATTCTTAACAAATTTCAAAGTAAATATTAAGCTCTTGATACAACTTGTCAATCCGTTTAGAAAAATGGTTTTTCTTGAATAATATTTTTATTTCAGCTAAGATTAGCTTAATTATTTTATTTCTAAAACTGTAAAATTTTAATCAATCTCAGGAATTTTCATGTTAAAAAAACTTCTTATTTTACTATTTTTGTTACCGTTAGTAGCTCATAGCACTACTTACTATATTTCCGGCCTAACTGGTAACGATGCTAATAATGGAACTAGTGAAACCACTGCTTGGCAAACTATTGAGAAATTCAGAGAAACAATTCTGGAAGACAATTCTACTGTTCTATTCAAACGGGGCGAAACATTTCGGGGAGCAGTCTACACTAATAAATTCCCTAAAGGAATCCGTTATGATGCTTATGGAACTGGAGCTAATCCTGTAATTGCTGGTAGTGTGCAGATAACCAATTGGCAACCAGCTCCAAATGTAGGGCCAAATGTATATGTAGCTGATGTAGCTAAATTTATTACTACAGATAATAAAGGTAATGAAAAAACTATTGAACATTTATTTGTCAATGGCGAGTTGATGACAATTGCTCGTTATCCTAATGTTGATTCTCCTGATCAGAAAAATTGGTTGAAAGTTGGTGCTACTGCTGGTATAGGTAGTTTTACCGATCCACAATTATCTACCTTTAAAAAAGATTACTGGAAAGGTGCAACATTACGGATTAGAACTTATAGTTGGTTTTATAAAGTTTTTCCTATAACTGCTTTTAATAACAGTAAAATTACCGCTAAAGGTTTGGGCAAGCAATTACCAGAATGGGGTTATTTTTTAGATGGTAAATTAGAAGAATTAGACCATCCAGGTGAATGGTATTACGATGCTAAAACCAAGAAAGTATATTTATATCCAAAACAAGGCAATCCAAATAATTTATTAGTAGAAGGCTCAATCCATAAAGTTGGAATCAGCATTTATTGGCATGAAGATAATGGCTCAGTCCAAAATTTCACTTTCAAGCATTTTATCACAGCTGGAGTAGAGGTTAATTCTTCAGACAATGTCATAGTGCAGAATAACCATTTTGAATATAATCTACAAGGCGTAGTTGCTTGGAGTCCTACCAATTTATTAATTACCAATAATACTTTTGATAATCAATTAAATATTGGGATTAAACTTAATGCGGAAAAAGGTATTGATGTTAAAAATAGCATTATTGAAAAAAATACAATCAACAATACCGGTATGTTTCCTTTGTACTGTATCAGATATGAAGGTGTTTGTTATGGCATGGGAATTTTAGTATTTGGGAAGGCTTTTACAATCCGGCAAAATCAGGTGGAAAATGTTGGTTGGAATGGTATTAATTTGAAAGATGGTGGTCATCATGTGATTGAAAACAATGTAGTTCGTAAGGCATTATCTCTAATAAATGATGGTGGAGCTATTAATATTGGTTCAAATGGTAATATTATTCGAGGTAATTTTTTATTGGAATCCATTGGTAATGTTGATGAATCCAACGGCTGTGGTAGCACTAACAAAACTCCTTGTATGCATCATTCTTCTTATGGCATGGGTATTGGGGCAGATAGCAATTTTACAGATAACGTGATTGAAGGTAATACAATTGCCAATAATTCATCTCAAGGTATCCGTATGAATTCATTTTCAAATACTACAGTCCGTAACAATGTGGTTTATAATAATAAAAATCAACTTATCGTTGAAGGTAACAAAAGTGTATCTAAAAATAATGTAATGGAAGGTAATCTATTTTATTCCCTTGAACCAGATCAAGCAGGGGTGAGTATAACCAATGAGGCCAACAACGGCAGTTTTAATAGCAATATTTATTGTAATCCTTACAGTGAAGTTGTATTTATAAGAAGCAAAAAGCGTTATTCCTTAGCTCATTGGCAAAAAAAATTCCCTGCCCACGATCAAAACTCAAGTAAATGCAAACTAAAATTTTTGGAATATAGTGTTACTAATGTCGGAGCAAATCTGATTACTAATTCTGATTTTACTGCTGGTATGGCGGATTGGAAAGGACCTATCTCCCATGATAATGGCAGTTTAAAAATAGTGCTGACAAAAGACAAAGGAAGTACAAGTCCAAACAATGTTAAGCTGATTGAAAATCAATGGTATAGATTAAAATTTACTATCCTTGGTAATGGTTTTGGCAATATTCAATTACGGTTTAATGATACTACACCCGATAAAACTTGGCAGATTTTACAGGAAAGGTTTTTTGCCTATGATCAAACTCGCAAACAATACGAGATGTTCTTCCAATCGCCATTAACAACAGAATATGGGAAAGTCACGTTCAGCACGCAAAATTATGATGCAAATTATTGGTTAGATGATGTCAGTTTTGAACCAGTTAATGTGGTATTAAATGATGCAAAAAACCAGTCAGTATTATTCACCAATCTTAGCGAACATCCTCAAGATATTGCTTTAAAAGGTATTGTATATCAAGATTTGGCTGGTAAAACTATAACTGGTAGTGTTAATTTAGCGGCTTTCTCATCACAAGTTTTAGTGAACACTGGAAAAGTGCAATTAACAATCCCAGCCGCTCCAAAATTAACTTTAACGAAATTCGGTAAAACAGCGACTGCTACTTGGAAACTTGTTGCTGGAGCTAGTGGTTATACTTTACATTATGCTCCTTATCCCTACACTGGCCCTGCTAGTATAGTTGAAAATGATATGAGCCAACAAACTAGTATATCGGTAGAATTGCCATCAGGAGCCGCTTTTTATGTTGCTATTACTGCTTATAATAAAACTGGAGAAAGTGGATATTCTAATATTGAAAGTTTTATTATTAACTGATGTTACATAGGAAATCATAAAAATGTAGGTTGAGTTAGATGCAGTCGTAACCCAACTTACTTTTTAAAAGAATTGTGTAACATCAGTTATAATGAGTTTAATATATTCACATATTGAGAATACTTTAAAATATAGTAATTTCCCAATTGGATTGAATGTATTTGTACAACTTAAACGAGTTATTTTGAAGTTCATTCATAATTAAGAATTGCTATAAAACTCATATCAACAAAAGGTACAATCATGTTAAAAAAGATCATTACAGTTAGTTTAATCAGTATAATATTAGTTAGTTGCGTTACTTCGCCTTTAGGTAGAAATCAATTAAATGTTATGCCAGCAGACCAGATGAGTACTATGGGAGTTGAAGCATTTACTCAAATGAAGCAGGAAATTCCAATAGAAACCAGTTCTAAAATAAATAATTATGTTAATTGTATTGCTGATGCACTTATTCAGGTCAGTGATAATGAAACCGAATGGGAAGTGGTGGTATTTAAGGACGATTCTGCTAATGCTTTTGCTCTACCCGGCGGTAAAATAGGTGTTCATACTGGATTATTAGATATTGCTGAAAACCAACATCAATTAGCGGCGGTTATTGGCCATGAAATTGCTCACGTATTAGCTAACCATAGTAATGAGCGGGTGTCACAAGAATTTATGCTGTCGCAGGGACTTGCATTAGTTCAAGCAATCAGTAGTAGTACACAATCTCCTATGGGGCAACAGTTGATGGGATTATTAGGAATAGGGGCTCAATATGGGATTATGCTACCGTATAGTCGTACTCATGAAAGTGAGGCTGATGAAATGGGATTGTATTTTATGGCCAAGGCTGGGTTTAAACCTCAAGAAAGTGTGAAATTGTGGCAGAATATGAGTGCCGGTAATGACTCGCAACCACCTGAATTTGCATCCACTCATCCGTCACATGATACACGTATTGCCAAGTTAAATCAGGCTATGGGTCAGGCTGAAAATTTATATAAACAAGCTGCTAATAAACCAAATTGTCGTTAGTTTGGAGATTGTAATAATGCTTTGGTAGTCCTAAACAAAGTAGTGTTAAACTTACTAGATTTTTGAAACCTAGTAGGTTTTTTTAAATAATCACTTCTTCTTTAATCCATGAAAGGTCTGTTATGCAATCATAGAAGCCGTCCCAATTGTCACCAAAATATTCTGGAAATTGCAACTTTTTA
>DAOUSR010000183.1 GCA_030627125.1 Thioploca sp. | reverse complement strand
TGAACTTTTTTTACCTCCTTAAAAGATTAAAATTTTAGAGTAAGCAATGAGTCTAATTTTTCTTTATAAGTATTGTGTGTTTGGTCCAAACAATCAGAAATAGCATTTTTGAACAGAAAAATAAATTTTGTCGCCATCATTCGCAGTTAGATTTTGCTACTTTGAATGACCGAATTTATGATGCGTTGGCGGAATTATTGCGGTATCGAGTGAATAATGTTCCAGCTCGTACTACGGATGAAACTAAGCGATTGAATGATGATTATCTGATTCCAGCCTTGCAGGAGCGGAAGGTAAAGAATGCTGATGGTACAATTCGTCTGTTGCAAGTGCCACCTTTTTTGGATCGAGTTGCTCAATTAGCAGTGGCTAGAGTTTTGGCTCCAGCTTTGGATATGTTGAATGGTAATTTGGGGTTGGGTAAGTCGCAGCTTTTGGCTAGTCAGGTGCTTAAAAAGGTATGTAGAGAGGATTATCAATCGGAGTCTGATTTTGATAATATTCAGTGGTCACGGTTGTATACTCGCTTGAGTGCATTTTTTGGAGATGATTTGATCGTGGATTTGGTTATGGGTTGGATGAGTGCGAGTTTGGAGGGTGAGGAGCGTAAGATTGGTTTGCCGAATGGCTCTCTGTTGAGTCCGATATTGGCTAGTATTATGGATAATGAGTAGTTATATTTCAAGACAGAACCTCAATACCATTAAGTTAAGAGCAACCATAAAGGTAAGGGCAACCATAAAGGTAAGGGCAACCATAAAGGATTGCCCCTACGTAACATAATTATTTATATGGGTAATCCCTTGCCATTGCCTAAATTATTAACTCAATAGCATTGAGACAGAGCCTTGGCATTCATAATTAAGAATTGCTATAAATACTTGGTGGGATATCCAAATAAATTACTGCCGGATATGCCCATCTCCTAATACAACAAATTTCTGTGATGTCAAACCTTCTAATCCGACCGGGCCTCTGGCGTGGAATTTATCAGTGCTGATACCAATTTCCGCTCCTAAACCATACTCAAAACCATCCGCAAACCGACTAGAAGCATTTACCATCACCGAACTAGAATCAACCTCAGTCAAAAAACGCATAGCTCGACTCCAATCTTCAGTGATAATAACATCGGTATGTTGCGAACTGTATTGACTGATATGCTGTATTGCCGCATCCATATCTTCCACAACTCGAATAGATAAAATCGGAGCCAAATATTCGGTCTGCCAATCCTCTTCAGTAGCAAGTTTAATATTAGCTAATATCGCTTGCGTAGCGACACAACCCCGCAATTCCACTCCAACTTTTATATATTTTTCCGCTAATGGTGGCAAAATTGTAGCCGCTATATCTTTAGCCACTAACAAAGTTTCCATTGTATTACAAGTGCCATAACGCTGAGTTTTAGCATTAAAAGCAACCTCAATAGCTTTCGCAAAATCAGCCTTATCATCAATAAAAGTATGACAAATACCATCTAAATGTTTTATAACTGGCACCCGAGCTTCATTACTCACCCGTTCAATCAAACCCTTACCACCACGAGGAATAATGACATCTACATATTCAGCCATCCGAATCAATTCGCCTACCGCAGCTCGGTCTGTAGTCGCAATAACTTGCACCGCATCACTAGGCAATCCTGCCGCTTGTAAACCAGCCCCAATACACTTAGCAATCGCTTGATTAGAATTAATCGCTTCCGAACCACCCCGTAAAATAGTTGCATTACCAGATTTAAGACATAAAGCCGCCGCATCAGCAGTTACATTAGGTCGTGATTCATAAATAATTCCTACTACTCCCAATGGCACTCGCATTTTACCAACTCGAATTCCACTCGGTTGATATTTTAAGTCAGTAATTTCACCTATTGGGTCGGATAAACTGGCTATTTGTTGCAAACCTTCAATCATCCCAACAATCCGAGCATCATTTAACGCTAATCGGTCTAATAGAGCAGAATCCAATCCTTTATCTTTACCTGCTGCCAAATCTTTATTGTTAGCAATTAGCAATTGCTCACGTTGTTGGTCTAATTGCCGAGCAATTTCTTCTAAAACATTATTTTTTTGATTGGTGGTAGCACGAGCTAAGGTTCGTGAGGCTGCACGGGCTTGTTTACCAATTTGTAACATTTCTGCTTGTAAAGTCATAAGGTTCCTAATTTTTAAGATTGTATAGAAAAATTATACCAGAATTGGCCAAAGTCATAAATTTTTTTGTACAGGATCGGGAATGCAAGTTTTATCTTGCACTGATCTCAAGCTAAAGTTTGAATTCTTGACTTTGTCATGTATTTGGACTTTGGACAAAACCATAAAACAGATTATTAATCAGTGGATTACGCAAATAGGTTGACTTTACATGTCAATTTGAGAATTAAGAATAGAAAGAGTTGGACATAATAATGCCTATCGTAATCATTACATTCTGCATCTGGTTCCAAGTGTTATTAATAATAGCCAAATCCAAATTTATAAGTTAAAATAGTAACATTTTATCATAATGCCCAACGCATGGAAACCGATAAAAATTTAACTTTAGCATTGTTGGATTATAAAGCTGGGACTTTGCAATTAACTGGACAACATGAAGAGGTTTTATTGATTCGTAATAATGGTAAAGTTGAGCTAATTGATACCTTTGATTTAGGTTTTATGGTTGGTATAGAAAGCGATATATCTGAATTTGTATCACATAAGGAAATATTGTTACAACCGGGTGATGGTATTGTTCTTTATACCGATGGAATTACTGAAGCACAAAATATTGAGAAAAAACAATATGGTTTAACACGATTATGCGAAGTTGTTAGTTGTAACTGGTCTAAGACAGCTAAAGAAATCCAACAAGTTATTATCACTGATGTAAAGGATTATATTGGTACGCAAAAAGTCTTTGATGATATTACTTTATTGGTGTTGAAACAGAATGTTTCTAACTAAACTATTTAATTCTTAATGAAATTCAATATAAATATCAAGTTTTTAATTTGTATTGATAAAGACAAACGGGCTGAAAAATAAAGTATTTTGTTTGATAATCGAAAAAGCATGATAAAAGAGATACCATAAAATTCCAGATTGGGCAGAAAACCATCTTACAAAATCAGCTTTTGAATATAGCAAAAAATATTAATTGTGTATTGCTGTACGCATATTACGAATTTTAAGCACGATTGAAAAATTAATATTTTACTCAATTTATAGTAGTAAGTTTGAATATTGAGGAAATATATAAATATGGGAAATTCTATTCCTAGACAACAAATTAGTGAGCATATCGTAGAAATTGTTAGTGATTCTGGAGAAGGAGCTCAGAAAGCTGGCCAAACTTTTGGTAATATCAGTGCCAAGATGGGAAATGGAGTTTGGACGGTTGAAATTATTCCCGCTGAAATCAAGCCACCAGCCCGTTCTCCAGCTGGAGCTAGTGGAATTAGGATTCGACTTGGTTCGCAATATATGACTAATATGGGCGATGCGGCTGATATTGTGGTCGCACTGAACGAACAAGTATTATATTCTCGTATTGCCACTTATGCTTATAAAAAAGGTACGGTCATTTTATTAGAAAATAAATGGCTTACTGATCCAAATCCCAAAATTGTAGAACAGTATAAAACTGCATTAGAAGAATTTCGGGAAAATGGCTTGATTGTGCATGAAGTTCAAATGGAAGAAGAGTGTTTAAAACTAACTCCTAAGCCACGTTTGGGCAAAAATATGTTTGTGTTAGGTATGCTATGTTATATCTACGATCGGAATGTAAAAAAAGCTTATAATGAAATTGAAAATACTTTCCTTAGTAAAGGTGCAAAAGTTATTGAATTGAACCAACAATTATTTCAAGCTGGTTATAATTTTGCTGAGAATAACTTAGAATTTCATTATAATATTCCGCCTTGGCGAACCGAAGATTCCGAGGAAAAGTTAATCGTCACTAGCGGTAATCAAGCCTTAGGTTTAGGAGTTATGGCATCAGGCATGGATATGGTTGCCATGTATCCAATCACTCCAGCTACTTCCGCTTCCCATTACTTAGCTGATGTTTATCATACAGTTGGTGGTTTTGTCCATCAAGCCGAAGATGAGATTGCGGCAGTTGGATTTGCTATTGGTTCTTCTTTTGCTGGCAAAACAGCTTGCACTATAACCTCTGGCCCTGGTCTAGCCTTAAAAACCGAATTTTTAGCTTTAGCAGTAATGGCGGAGATTCCATTAGTTGTTGCTGTAGTACAACGTGGTGGCCCATCTACTGGTTTGCCCACGAAAGTTGAACAAGGCGATTTATTAGCAGCTTTATATGGAGAACCTGGTGACGCTCCTAAAATTATAATTGCGGCTGCAACTATTGAAGAATGTTTACATTTTGTAATTATGGCTCGAAAATTGGCTGAAGCTTTCCGTGGTCCAGTAATTCTATTGACCGATGCTAATTTAGCTACTGGGGTGCAACCTTATCCTCGCCCAGAAGCCAAAGCTGAATGGTTAGCTTCTCCTATCGATCAATCGGCTTGGACAAAGGGAATGCCAGCTTATGATTGGGACGAAAAAACGGGTTTATCTACTCGCCCTATCGTTGGTCAAGTTGATGGGCAATATGTGCTTACCGGATTAGCTCATACCAATAAGAGCAAGGTAGCTTATGATCGTGAGTCTAATCAACGTGGTTGTGAGATGCGGAGTCGTAAATTGGCCACGCTGTGCAGCACTTTAAAACCACCTGAAATAAATGGAGCGGCGGAAGGAGATTTGTTAGTAGTTGGTTGGGGTTCAACTTTAGGTGCGATTGAGGAAGCAGTAGGTAAATTACAAGCCAAAGGTCATAAAGTATCATCGATTCATTTACGTTTCTTGTCACCGTTAGAGCCGGGTTTAAGAGATATATTTGCTAAATTTACCAATGTATTAACGATAGAAATAAATTACAGTGATAAAGCTAATGCTCCTTTCATTACTAAGGAAAATCGGCGGTATAGTCAATTAGCAACTGTACTCCGGTCACAGACTTTAGTGGATATTGATTGTTGGTCAAATGTGCATGGGCAGCCAATACAGCCCGGATTGATTTATGAAGAATTACTTAGCCGCCTCAACCAAGGAGTAGCCTAAATGTTTGGTTTAAAATCAGATTGGTCACTTGATATTAAAAATCGTTATTTCGCTCTGGGCGATTATGCTGGTGGTGAAGCACGTTGGTGTCCGGGATGTGGAGATCATGGAGTACTTACCGTAGTACAGAGGATTTGTCGAGATAAACAGATTCCACCCGAAAAAACGGTTGCTGTATCCGGTATTGGTTGTTCCAGTCGTTTACCGCATTATATGGGGACTTATGGCTTTCATGGTTTACATGGACGAGCTTTGCCGTTAGCTTGTGGAATCAAATCTCGGCGGCCAGAGCTGGATATTTGGGTAGCTACTGGCGATGGAGATTGCTATTCTATCGGGGCTGGGCATTGGATCCATGCGGTGCGTTACAATATGAATATGACGGTGTTAGTATTTGACAACAGTGTGTATGGTCTGACTAAAAAACAGACTTCTCCAACTACACCAATCGGTTTCAAAACTAATACTCATCCGGAAGGGGCGGTGTTAGAAGCTCATAATCCTTTAACAACAACGCTTGGAATCGCTAACGTTTCCTTTGTAGCTCAGACAGTTGATTGGAATCCGAATCATCTCTACGCAACTATCAAAGCTGCCCATGATCATAAGGGGTTTAGTTTAGTTAATATCATTCAACGCTGTCCGGTTTTTCTGCCAAATTTCTTTCAGAGTTATCAAGATGACCAAAGTAAGGTGTTATTATTAACTCACGAGAATGGCATTCCAATGGAGGAAAAATTTACTCGGTTATTTCCTACTCAACAGGAACATGATCCTGCAAATATGTCGGAAGCTTATGATATTGCTTCGGAAAGAAATCCATTACCTATCGGTTTGTTATACCATAATCCACAAGTACCTTGTTATGAGGATATTTCTAGCGTGGGTAATAATATGGGCATGGAAGATAAATTAGTTGCTATTGAGAAAGCATTTGATCAGTTTGCGGTTTAGTTGATGTAATTTTGTAACTATTGTTATATATATTGATTCGGTAGTCCTAACTAATGTAGTGATTATTTAAAAAAACCTACTAGATTTCAAAAACCTACTAGGTTTAACACTACTTTATTTAGGACTACCCAATTTTTTTAACTTGTTCCTAACACATAGTGTTTTT
>DAOUSR010000116.1 GCA_030627125.1 Thioploca sp. | reverse complement strand
TTAAGCAAAAAGTGTGCCTTAATAAATATTCATCTATTTTCAATTAAGTGGTGTTAAATTTATTATGCTATACTTAAACAGCTATCTTGGTACTGCGATTTAACCTTTTGATTAATATCATGTATTTTCTTAAGTTAATGGAATTGACGTGTTGGGGCAATAGCTGTTTCGCTAAGAATTGAATAGTTTTAAGGAGCACGGATATTCCGTGAACGTTATGAAGTCTTGGCGAAACTCCAGGAAAAATTGACAGAATAAACTGGTTAATTGCCCCCTTTTATTGTTCCTACTATTGCTCAATGATCTCACTGCATCATCACACTTTAAAGTTCCGGTTTTGATGACTTCAGCATATACACCGACATGTGCTTCATTATGTTGTACTGCTGTTTTCAATATGTTAGTATCTTTAGGTAAATCACCTTGTGGAAGACTAGTCATTACACATCTTGGACAGTGGTCAGTTATTCTTAATTTAACTTCATCACCAATAGCCAAGACTTTTCCAACCCATCCACTTTCTACAAAACCTTTCTGTTCTGTATTTACGATGATATTCGGTCGAAAACGCCGTGGCTCAAAACGACCTTCAGGATATAGACGACTCAACTCATTGAGGGTTGATGTGGTTAATAGGTGAATGATGCCTAAGTCGTAAAATGTACCTCTGGACATATCTTCATCTGTTACTACATCTCTGTTATCAAGTTCTTCAATATCTGGCCAATATTCCTCAAGCTGTGGATTATTTGGTACTTGAGAAATAATTTTTACTTCTTGACCAAGTGCATCAGATAAAATGGAATTGGCATTTCCATCAGAATTTTTAACAGTTGTTCCATCAGGCAATGTAATACGAATGGCGTTTGAATTATCTATGTCTTCATATCGTGAACGAAAAGAAAACATATTTGGCCATCTCTTGGGATTTTTTGCACTCACTATTTTCCCAGTTTCCACATCAACCAAAGCAAATGCACGATCTCCATGTATACCTTTTTCAGTAACATTTGTGGAACGTAATTCTTCTCCCATCATGGATTTAACTGGATAACGCCATAACGATGCAATTGTACTCATTTATTTTTCCTTTGTTCCTGATTTTTTGCCAGCATATTACAGTGTATTGACTGTAAATTCAGGCACATTTGCCTTATTTAAAAATTATACAAATATACCTAAATATTTTATATTACAGGCATACTAACGAATATATATTTAATACACACTTAAAAATAGTATGTTAATCCTACTTAAATTTTATGTCAAGCCAAAATTCTAATGTACTAATAGAAATGCGAGAATTCATGCGTTGCTTACACTACTCCATACCGAAAATGCTTAGAATGAGTCACTAAATATATTCATTTCCACAAAATGCAAGAACGAGAAAAAGGTGAAAGTACCGACCAAATAGCACATTGGTAGTTTTTTAAGATTGAATGATAAGAGCTGGATGAAGCGAGAGTTTCACGCCCAGTTCTGTGATAGCCTTTGGAGAAAGTTTCCAAGGGCTACTCAACTGAGCTATAGTTAGGCGAAATTGAATCATTCCCATATTAAAAATATATAAGATAAATCCTAACCAGCTTCCTGTTTCCGCAACAAATAACTTAAGATAGGTGGAGTCAATAAAGTAGTTAAAATAACCATAATAATTACCACCGAGAACAATTCATCAGAAATAACTCCAAGTTGTTTACCAATCATGGCGAAAATCAACCCAACTTCACCTCGTGGAGCCATACCCCAACCAATAATCCACTTATTTACTCCTGGACCAGCCACCAAACCAGAAACTAATTTACCGACAAATGCTATTGCAGTAATTATCAAAGCAATTCCAATTATTTTAGGATCAGACAAAGTCGCTAAATTTACTTGCATACCAGTTACGATAAAAAATAATGGAACTAAAAAATCTCCTAATGGAGCTACTAATCGATCCAAATGTTGATCATTAAAACGGTCTAATTCTTTATTCACTTTATTGCGAATATTTTCATCCGCATCGGCAATTGCGGCCTGAATATTTTTATTAATAGCCGGATCATCAAACACCTTAAAATGTACCGGTTCTAACATTAATCCAGCAGCAAATGCTCCTACAATCGGAGCTAAACCAGCTAAATGAGCCAAATAAGCAAATATCAAACACAGAATAATAGCAACCGAAAATTTCATCCCATGACCACTATGAATCATGGAAAACATTCTATTTACCAAAGGAGCAAAAAAACTACCCAACACCAAAGCTCCAACTAAAAATACTACCGCTTTTGCGGTTATAATACTAATTGCACCAACGCTAACCGCTCCAGTAGTAACAATTGCTGATACAACTGCTAAGATGATTAATCCCATCACATCATCAATAACCGCCGCTCCTAACACAATTTGGGCTTCTTTCGTTTGTAATTTATTTAAATCTTTAAATACTCGGCCAGTAATACCCACCGAAGTAGCCGTTAAGGTTGCTCCCAAAAATAGATAAGCATTTTGTTCAAGGCCAGGCATTAACCACATACCAGCAAAATAACCCAGAGCAAAAGGAGTTATTACTCCAACTAAAGCAACAAACAAAGCTTGCAATCCTACCTTTTTCATTTCTTCAATGTAAGATTCCAAACCAATTTGAAATAGTAGGATAACTACGCCTAATTCAGCCAAAAATAGAATAATTGGATCATGTTTCATTGGTTCAAACCAACCGAAGCCAATTAAGACTGCATTACCCAATAAAACTCCCATTATCAATTCGCCTAATACAGCTGGCTGTTTAATTTTTTCAATAAAACTAGATGATTTAGCTAATAATAGTAAAACTGCAATCCATAAAAAATATTCTGGAATCTTAGAATTACCACCACTAGCATATGCCATCGGCACTAAAAACATTAACAACATCAGTCCCCATAGTTGGAACCGTTTATTTAAATTAATTCGCAAATTTTTCATATATTCTCAAATTTCATTAAAAACCAAGTAATTTATAATTAACCTACCTTATTGCTAACCTCTACGCATCACTCCACCAGCATCAGGATTACCACCACCATGGGTAAAGGCCTGAGCCAAATATGCCGGTGGAGTTGTACCTAATAATTGATATAAACGAGTTAAATGTAAACGATATAAATGATCAAAATCATGGACTGCTTCGCTTGGATTTTCACCACCAAACCACCAGCACCAATCAGAACCTTCACAAATTGCCAATTGCTGGGAAGCAGATTTTTGTTGTTCTGGATTTAATTTGGAAATAATTTGATCAAACTTATGTTTAGCCTCTATCAACATTTCCCAACCCTTATTTTTATCTGGGTCACCGATCCAAGTAGAAAAAGAACCGTAAACCCAGCTTCCAGCTACCAAATTGGTTAGTTCAGCTGGTTTAACATTAAGACATTTGCCGAAAGTGGTTAATTCTAAATTATCATTACTAGACAATTGTTTGTATAAAGCACTAAGGAAATAATAAGCATTGTTAGGAAAATATTCCCAAGCATTTTCACCATCTAAAATAATAGTAACAATCTTAGCATCATTATTGTTATTAGCAATCCCTTCTAAATGATGAATAAAATTAGCAACTGCATCATCACCATGCCATTTGGAATATTCAAAACCAATCAAATCTGACAAGTTATCGTCACGGAAAAAACAATGGACTGAACTATTAGGTAAATTATATGGTTGATGCGGTGATAAATGTTTTAAATTAGATTTATGCAAACTATTACGCAGCACACCACCACCACTAGCAATCCATTGAATTCCATGCTCTTCTAATAACCTAACTGTAGCTTCACTAACACTACCTTCAGAAGGCCAACAACCTTGTGGAATAAAGCCAAAATGTTTTTCAAATACTTTAATACCTTCCTTAATATGCCACTCAACTCGTTCTTTGCCATCAGGATAATTACCTACATTAGGCAAAACAACATCTGGTATCGCTTCCCTAGCTGATTCAATATCCAACATTAAAGGCATAATAGGATGAGCATATGGAGTAACTGATAATTCAACTTGGCCACGTTCTGCTAGAACTCTATAACGAGGAATTATGCTACCTAATAATTCTCCTATAATTTCTAATAATTGTAATCGATCAGCTTGGCTAAATTTAGAGCCTTTTTCAATTAAAAATTTTACTCTATTATCATTGCGATGTACAGTTTCTCCTAACCAAGCCAAATGATACCACATCAATAAATCGATTAAATATTGTTCATCTAAATAAGCCAATATTTTAGGATTTTGTTTGATTATAACTACTAATTCAGTCAATTCTTGATAGGGTTTAAAGCGTTGAATTAACCGTTCTTCGTTCGCTCGCATACACTGTTCAATCAAGACTAAACACGCATTTGCCAATTCTTGATGCTCAGTGGATACCGTTTCAACATTTTCAGTATTATGTAATTTTTGGCCTAAAAAAGGCATAAAAACTTGTTTACTATTTAATGCTGCTAATAAAGGGTCAAGAATAGGAGTTTGATCCCGCAAAAATCCTTGGATTTGTTTTACATAATCATCGATCTGTTCCAATAAAGTTGGAGCAAAATTTACTACTGAACAGGCATTAGGAACTGCTTCCAAATGTGCTGCCATATCAACATAATCTTTAATTCCATGCAAATAAGTCCATGGTAATTTATACTGGTTACTACAAGAATCAAAATATGCTGGTTGGTGCATATGCCAACATAATACTACTTTTAGTTTTTCAGACATTATTTAATTAATTATTAAAGTTTAAGGATGTAATTTTTCAAAATAGAGTTTGTTATATATCATATCAATTTTCTAATTTTAATTCACCAATAATTTTTTGAGCAACTTTTAACTCATTTTTTGTATCCCAATTCCAACATGCTGAGCTAAATTAACAAAATTAGGAAATGAAGTAGCTACATTATCACAATTTTCAATAGTAATAGTACCACTCGCACGTATAGCAGCTACAGCAAATGACATTGCAATTCTATGATCACCATGACTATTTATAACTCCATTCCGTATTTTTCCACCTTGGATTATTATGCCATCTGACTTTGGTTGAGCTTCTATACCTAATTTTTGTAGCCCATCAGCCATTACTTGAATCCGATCGCTTTCCTTAACTCGTAATTCTTCCGCACCAGTTAATACAGTCTCTCCTTCAGCACAAGCGGCAGCAATGAACAAAATTGGAAATTCATCTATAGCTAATGGAACTTCCTCTTTAGAAATAGTTACTCCATGCAAATTACTAGAACGTACTCGAATATCAGCTATCTGCTCTCCATTTACTTCGCGTTGATTATATAAGTCAATATTAGCTCCCATCCGTTGCAAAATATCTAAAATTCCAGTACGAGTTGGGTTAACTCCTACGTGTTCTAGTAATATTTCAGAGTTTTTAGCAATACATGCGGCTACGATAAAAAAAGCTGCTGAGGAAATATCTGCTGGTACGTCAATTGATTTCCCATATAATTGCCCGCCTCCTTTTAAACATACAGTATTGCCTTCTTTTTTAACTAGATAACCAAATCCTAGTAATAACCGTTCAGTATGATCTCTAGTAGGGGCAGGTTCTGTGACACAAGTTTTGCCGTGAGCATACATACCAGCTAATAATAAACAAGATTTAACTTGAGCACTAGCAATTGGCATATTATAACTTATTCCTTGTAAACGCTGTTTGCCTAATATAATCAACGGCGGAGTCCCAGCATCAGAAACTAAAATACTAGCTCCCATCTTAGTTAAAGGTTCAGTTATCCTATTCATAGGACGATGTAGCAGTGATTCATCTCCTCCCATTTCGGCCGAAAAATTTTGCCCAGCGATTAAACCTGCCAGCAACCGCATTGTAGTACCAGAATTGCCTAAATACAAAGGCTCTTTTGGTGGTTTTAAACCATGTAAACCTACCCCTTGGATAATAATTTGGCCTTGGCTGTTTTTCTCAATAGATACACCCATAGATTTAAAAACAGCTATTGTGGCCAAGGTATCTTCTGCTTCTAAACAGCCACTAATTTGGGTAACCCCTTTTGCTAAAGCACCTAGCATAACAACACGATGCGAAATAGATTTATCACCTGGAACTCTAATTGTTCCACGTATCTCTCCACCTGGTTTAACTATAAATTTTTGCATATTTTATTACTATTGGTCAAGATTTAATTATTTATTGGAGTTAAAAGCCATGTAGGGTCGGTGCAATGCAATGAAACCGACCAAAATCCAATCAATAATTTATGTGTTTTTTTATATCGTAATGGTAGGTTACTGCTCCACCGACCCTACTTAACTATATATTAATAATTTCCAATTGTAGAAGTTTTTTTCTTTATTAACTTGGTGTAACATTCAGTTAGAAATATAAAACCTAATATTATACTCAACAACGACCAAATTATAATTAGGTTATCCCCAAATCTAACGTAAGGAGTAATACCATTATATGGTTGAACTTCGGCACGTAAAGCAGTGATTTCAAACTGTGGTGCTTGAGCAATTATTTTGCCTTTATTATCTATGACAGCTGAGATACCTGTGTTGGTAGCACGTAATAAATAGCGGCCAGTTTCTAAAGCTCGCATCCGAGCAATTTCTAAATGTTGAGGTGGAGCAATTGAATTGCCAAACCAAGCATCATTGCTAACATTAATTAATAATTTTGCTTCAGGTAGACTGTTACGAATCAATGCACCAAAAGCATCCTCATAACAAATTGATATTCCTACAGCATGGCCAACACTAGTTAATGGAACTTGTTTAGCTGCTCCAGCCGAAAATTCTGACATGGGAATATTTAATAGTTTGAGTAAATTGCCAAAAACAACTTGCAATGGAATATATTCTCCAAAAGGAACCAAATGATTTTTATAATAAAAACTTGGTTTGGCAGAGAAACTCATAACAGCATTGTAATAAGTACCGTCGGCATTCATGGTTGGTACTCCAATTAAAAAATCAGTTTTATATTCAGTATGTTCCAGCATTAATTCATCCAAAAAACCAGGAGCATAACTGGGTATTTCATGATAAAATAATGGAATGGCAGTTTCTGGCCAAATAATTAGGTCCGCATCACGATGTAATTGACTTATCTCCAAATAACGTTGCATACTAGGCAGTTGAAAACCAGATAACCATTTGAATTCTTGCGGTACATTACCTTGAACTAAAGCTACTTGAAGTGGTTTGTCTATCGGTTTGGTCCATTCTACATTTGCCAGCAATCCTACAATCCATAAACTGATTAATATTAAAATAGCTATTCCAGATTGTTTTAATCGTTTGAAATTAAAGCTATATATAAGTAAAACAGCCGTTAATACTGTTACCCAACTAACTCCATAAACTCCTAATAATGGTGCGAAGCTATTTAAGGGAGAATCAATTTGGCTATAACCAATACTTAACCAAGGAAAACCGGTAAATAACCAACCTCGAATCCATTCCATTAAGGTCCAAGCTGCTGGTAATAATATTAAATTATGTTTAGGAAAAAACCGGATTATTAACCAACCTAATAAAGCGGGATAAAATGCTATAACTACAACAAAAGCTAGGGTCAACAAAATTGCTCCTACCATTGGCAAACCCCCAAACTGGTAAAAACTAATATGTACCCACGATACTCCAACTCCAAACATGCCGATTCCGTATAAAAATCCTCGCCAGCAAGCTCGTTGGGGAGTGACATTCTGCCACAGTAATATCAGTATAATTAAAGATAATATTGCGATTGGAAAAATAGAATAAGGAGCAAATGCCAATGGTAAAATACTACCACTAAGAAGAGCAAAAATATCGCCTAACTTTTTATTATATACCATAATAAGGAATTTAAAGTAGCTGGAGTGCAATACATGCTATCACAGCATAATAAATTTTACAAGAATCAGTAAAAAATATAACTTATTGATTTATAAAGCAGTTGAGTTAAAATATCAAACATGTTAATATTCAATTATACTACATAAATTACTTACTAAAATATTATACAATTATAAACTTATGGCAATTCGTCAATATAATTATCAAGCTTGTGATATAGAAGGCAAAATTAAAGAAGGCCAACTAAATGCAGAAAATGAACAAGAAGTTGTTAATAACTTACAAAACCAACAATTAATACCTTTAAAAATAGAGCAACAACCAGAGAACGTAAATTTATTCAAACGCCAATCTATTAAAACTAAAGATATAATTGATTTTACAGATGGACTATGTACTTTAGTCGAAGCTCAAGTACCTTTAGATAGAGCCTTGGGATTATTAGAAGGTATTACCGAAAAACAGGTGATGCAAGAATTAATAGAGAATTTACGACGTGATGTTAAAGAAGGCAAAAGTTTAGCTGAAGCCTTGCAAACTCGGCCCGATATCTTTTCCCGAATGTATATAAATATGGTACATGCTGGTGAGGAAGGTGGAATTTTAGACCAATTATTACCTAAATTAGCCCATTTTTTATCTTCTGCTGATGAAGCAAAACGTAACATTATTTCTTCGCTTATTTATCCTCTTATTTTGTTAACTGTTGGAATTGGTAGTGTAATATTATTAATGGTATATGTAGTACCTTCATTTGCTACATTATTTGAAGATATGGGTTCTAATATTCCACCCTCAGCAGCATTTTTACTAGGTATGAGTGACTGGTTAACATATTATGGTTGGAGTCTAATATTTATTCCAATATTAGTTATGTATGGCTGGCGACAGCTAGATACAACTCCAGAACGACGTTTGCAACGGGATAAATTTATATTATCTATCCCATTGCTTGGAAATCTACTCTTAGAAGCTGAATCTTCACGATTCTGTAGAACTTTGGGGTCATTATTAGGGGCAGGAATTCCATTATTAAAAGGCTTGCATATCACTAAAGGCGTTATGGAGAATCAATTATTAGCGGAAAGTCTTGCTAAAATGGAAGAAGCAGTACGGGGTGGAATTGGCTTAGGAAAATCTTTAGTGAATGAAGGAGTGTTTCCAGTATTATTAGCTCAATTAGTAATAGTAGGTGAAGAATCTGGTCGTACCGCAACAATTTTGGAGAAACTGGCGGAAAATTTTGATAAATCAGTTAAACAACAAACATCACGTTTAGTAGCTTTGATGGAGCCAATGTTGATTTTGATTTTAGGTATAGTAGTAGGAGCAATAGTTATAACGATGTTGTCGGCAATCTTTAGTATCAACGATATGCAGTATTGATAATTTCAGCAGAATATTTATTTAGAAAATAGCCAGAAAATTTGATATTTATACTTCACACGTCCATAACTTGAACTATTTTGACATCTTTCAATGATTCTGACAGTTTTGGTTAAATAGATAAAGCAATTTTTAATTATGAATTCTTAATGAACTTAAATATAAATTATTTAATTTGTATGAATATCTTTTATTCAATTGGGAAATGCTATATAAGTCGGGTACTTGACATTAATTAAGAAGTTAATAATTAAATGGCTAAAATTGTGCTATTATTAAAATAATTAAATATAACTTTAGGATAAAACTATGAAAGCTTTATATAGTTACTTAGTATTTATCGCTTTATTATTAACTTTGGATGTTAATGCTAGAGTGATAACGGTAAATAATGCCAATGATAGTAATTATGGTCATTGTGAATCAAATTGTTCATTTCGAGATGCTATTTCGATCGCTACTCAAAATGATGTGATTCAATTTGATGCTGATTATAATATTGATTTGAAAGAACAATTAATAATTACTAATAAAAATTTTACTATTGATGCGGGACAAAATAACATAACCATCAATGGACAAGATAAGGTGCGAGTTTTTCAACTTGAAAACAGCATTATTACTATAAATAATCTAACTATTATCAACGGTAGAGCGATTGAAAATGGTGGTGGTATTTTGGTAACTGATAGCTTACTAACGCTGAATGATAGCGTTGTATCTGGTAATATGGCTGCTAGTGGTGGTGGAATTTTTAATTCTGCTACAAGCAATACTACTATAAATAACAGTATCATATCTGATAATGCTGCTTTTGCAGGTGAAAACATTTATAGTAATGGTGGTAATTTACAAGTTGTAGATACATTTATTGCTATGAGTAGCAGTAATTTATTTGGTACTGTCACCTATTTAAATCAAATTGATGGTATTGTTGCAGATTTACAAATAATTCAAGATAGCTTTAAAAGTGGTAAATCACGTTCTGTAAGGGATGGTCATATACCACCATTGGATACTGGAACTGATCCATTACCTCCAGAGGAAGGAACTGATCCATTACCTCCAGAGGAAGGAACTGATCCATTACCTCCAGAGGAAGGAAC
>DAOUSR010000073.1 GCA_030627125.1 Thioploca sp. | reverse complement strand
TTGGGAAATTCCAAACAAGAATTGGCGGATGTTTCGGCAAAATTAGCTAGTGAACAGCAACAATTTGAGAATTCATTGGGAAATTCCAAACAAGAATTGGCGGATGCTTCAGCAAAATTAGCTAGTGAACAGCAACAATTTGAAAAAGAATTAGGAAATTCCAAACAAGAATTGGCGGATGTTTCAGCAAAATTAGCTAGTGAACAGCAACAATATAAACAACTTGAGCAATCTTTGGCAGAATCCAAAAGCAAATTGGCAAACATTTCAGAGCAATTGGCTAATGAGCAACAACAATCTCAAGAATTGCAACAGTCTTTAGAAGCTGCAAAACATGACTTAACAACTGTTTCAGATCAATTTAATAGTGAGCAACAAAAACGTCAGCAATGTGAACAAGAGTTGGAAGGGTCTAAACAAGAATTAGCAACTGTTATAGAAAAAATTAATAGCGGACAACAACAATGTCAGCAACTTCAGCAGGATTTAGAAAAATCTAAACAAGATTTAGCATCTTTTTCAAATCAATTGCATGGTGAACAACAACAATGTAAAAAATTGGAAAGTTCGTTGGAAAATGCAAGAAAGAAGATGAGCGAATTATCGCAACAATTTGAAAAATCAAAATCCAATAAATTTCAACCGGAAAAAGCATATAGTATTAAATCAATAAATAACGGTAAGTTTTTGGATATACCAAAGGGTTCTTTAAAACATAACACTCCGATTGGTCAAGATGATTGGAATGGCGGCAAGAACCAGCAATGGTATTTACAACCTTTGGGTGGTGAGGATAGTGAATATTATCATATATTTTCTATCAAAACTAAGAAATGTTTGGGTATCTCAGTTTCTGATGATAAAGATACGGTTTTAAATCAATATCAATGTTATGGCACTGATAATCAAAAATGGAAATTAATTCCAATTTCTGAAAATAATTTTGCTATCCAATGTAAACAAAATGGTTTGATGCTGGAGGTATCGAAAAAAACGACCAAAATAATTCAACAAGAATCAAATAATACTGATACCCAACATTGGGAATTGGCAGAATTATAACTCTTGCGAATTTATAAAGTCCAAGTTTTACCAGGTTAAACTTCAAATATACTAATGATTTGTAGGGGTAATCCCTTGTGGTTACCCTGATTTCCTTAACAACATCAGTCCTTTACCTGTATTCCAGGTTTATACTATTCTTACAATTGTTTTTAACAAATATATTCGGTCGAACAATTACAACATTAGGTCAATACTATAAATGTTTTATAAATACTTACAATTCATTATTTTAGGTTTATTCTCAACAATTTTATTCGCTGGGGAAGTCCATGAATTTACTTTGGACAACGGATTAAAACTAATAGTCAAGGAAGACCATAGAGCTCCAGTTGCTGTTAGTCAAGTCTGGTATAAAGTCGGTAACAGTTATGAACAAGAAGGCAAAACCGGCTTATCCCATATGTTAGAACATATGATGTTCAAAGGAACCGAAAAACATAGCCTTGGTGAATTTAACCGCATTATGGCGATTAATGGAGCAAGTCAGAATGCTTTCACTGGAAGTGATTACACTGCCTATTTTCAAACTTTAGAAACTAGCCGCTTGCCAATTAGCTTTGAGATGGAAGCTGACCGGATGCGTGGCCTAGTATTGGTTGAAGATGAATTTGTGAAAGAGCGGGAAGTTGTTAAAGAAGAACGTCGTACTCGAACTGACGATCAACCAACTAGCCTGTTATATGAATATTTCAATGCTACTGCTTATCAAACTAGCCCTTATCAAAACCCAGTCATTGGTTGGATGAGTGATATTGGTAATCTACAACTAGCTGATTTACAAGCTTGGTATCAACGTTGGTATGCTCCTAATAACGCAACTGTAGTTGTAGTAGGTGATGTTGAACCGCAAGCAGTTTTGCAATTAGCTCAACAGTATTTTGGTCATTTGCAGCCAAGCGATATTAAATCTCCTAATTCAAGACCTGAAGTAGAACAGTTTGGAATGAAGCGGATTAAACTCAAACGCCCCGCTAAATTACCTAATTTAATCATGGGTTATAAAGTTCCAGTATTAGCAACTAAACCAGAGCCATGGGAAGTTTATGCTTTAGAGGTTTTGGCTTATCTGTTGGATGGTGGTGATAGTACTCGGTTACCTAAAAATTTAGTTCGGGGGCAACAAATTGCTAGTAGTATAGGAGTTGGTTATAACTTTTTTGCCCGGTTAGAAAATTTGCTTATTATTCAAGGTATACCAACCGATAATAATACTGTGGAAAAATTGGAGGCCGCTTTATATGAGCAAATTAAACAACTTAAAGATACTTTAGTGGAACCACAAGAATTAACAATGGTAAAAACTAAATTACGTGCTGCTCAAGTATATGAATTAGATTCATTATTTTATCAAGGAATGAAAATTGGTTTATTGGAAACCATCGGTTTAGATTGGCGAATATTTGACGACTATTTAGCTAATATCAAAGCTGTTACTGCCGAACAAGTGCAAATGGTAGCTCGCAAATATTTAATTGAAGACCATTTAACCGTTGCTATATTAGAACCAATTGGAGAAAATAAATGAGAATTATAATCCTAATTACCAGTTTATTAATAGCTCAATTTGCTATTGCAATTCCGACAATCCAACATTGGCAGACGGCTAATGGAATTAAAGTTTATTTTGTACCAGCCCCAGATTTACCGATGGTAAATGTCGAAGTGGTGTTTGATGCTGGCAGTGCTAGAGATGGTGCTAAATCTGGATTGGCTAAGTTAGTTAATGGTTTGTTAAATGAGGGTTCTGCTGGTTATTCGGCTGATCAAATTGCTGAGAAGTTTGATAATTTAGGAGCTGAATTTACTAATAAAGTTGATCGTGATATGGCTAAGGTTACTCTGCGTAGTCTTATTGAACCAGAATTATTGCAACCTGCCTTAGAAATGGTGGCATTATTATTGACTAAACCTGATTTTGCACCAAAGTCATTAGAACGAGTTCGGCAACAACTGTTAACTAGTCTTAAATATAAACAACAATCTCCTCGTGATATTGCGGATAAAGAATTTTACGGTGCGGTTTTTGGAGAGCATCCTTATGCTAGTTCACCAGACGGTACGATTGATAGTGTTATTGCTTTGACTCGTGAAGATTTACAAAAATTTCACCAGCAATATTATGTGGCTAACAATGCGTTAATTTCCATAGTGGGAGCGTTAGATAGAAAGGCGGCAGAAAATTTGGCCAATACACTTGCTAAACTGCCGATTGGAACAATTCCAGCGGCTCTACCAGAAGTTGCATTGCTAACAGAAGCTAAAACTATCCATATTGAATATCCGGCAACTCAGACTAAAGTTTTAATTGGGCAACCGGGTTTGCAACGAGGTGATGCGGATTATTTTGCTTTATATATGGGAAATTATATATTAGGTGGTGGTGGCTTAGTATCACGTTTATCGGAAGAAGTGCGGGAGAAACGTGGTTTGGCTTATAGTGCTTATAGTTATTTTATGCCGCAACGGGTATTGGGAGCTTTTATCGCTGGCTTGGGAACTCGTAATGATCAAACTGCTCAGGCTATCCAAATAGTCCAAACAACTATGCGTGATTTTATCATCAACGGGCCTACTGAAACTGAGTTAAAAGAGGCGAAACAAGGGATTACTGGTAGATTTCCACTGCGAATTAAAAGTAATAAAAGTATAGTTGGTTATCTATCAATGCTTGGTTTTTATAACTTACCTTTGGATTATCTGCATACCTTTAATGCTAATATTGAAGCTGTGACTTTGCCTATGATTAAGGATGCTTTTCAGAGGCGATTGCAGGTGGATAAATTGGTAACAGTTACGGTTGGTGGAAAGCTTTAAAGATTTAGTTGTAGGCTGGGTAGAACAAAGTGAAACCCAGCAAACAAAATTTTTTATTATAATTCCTATTTTTTCCAATATAAAAAATAATTTAAGTGTTTATTTATATCGTAATGGTCGGTTACTGTTGCACCGACCCTACCCGACTACCTGACTTTTATATTGTCTGAATCAGAATTTACAGAATGATTTTTCCTGTATAAATATTCACACTTTCAAGTTATATTAAAAAAAGCCCCTTATTATGAACTTGGGGCTTTTAGTTATCCTACAAAACTTATATTTATAAGTCTATCCAATTACTTAGCACAAGCATCAATTGGTAACGCAATTCCTTCCACATCGTTAAATTGATTGGTCAGTATATTTGCTTCTACCACGGTTTGGCAAGTATTAGCATCAAAAGCATGGAGGCTAAAATTTTTATCTTTGTCTATACCCATTAGTAACAAACCATCTGGTATCATTTCAAGAGCTTCAGTTTCTCCAAGTAGATTCTTACAAAGCACAGTTGTCTTTTCTGCTTCCATGTCATACATCCAGAGTTCAGTACCAACAGAACCATAAAAAATAGTCTGCTCTAGTTCTTTGGTTAAAGTTAGTCCTTCTACTTGTATGTCAGATTCAATTTCTGATTTACCAGCACCAGTTGTTAAGTCTATGGTAATCATACCATCATCTTTAGCCCAAGCCCATAACGTTCCATCAAGACCAAATGCCAAATCCTCAATTTCATTAAAACCGGTATAACCTATTGGGAAAAGTTCACCAGTTTGTCCATCTAGCATGTAGAAATAGCCTTTTTTACCATTAGTCACATTATCACCAGAAGCAGCATAAATCATATTGGTTATTGGATGAATGGCAATAGCCTCAATATCGTGTCCTTTATACATTGCTCCTAATTTATTTACTTCATTAGTTTTTAGATCAATGGTAAAGAATTGGGAATCATTAAGGTTTTTGTCATTGACAGCGTAAAGTTGGCAAGTTGCACTAGCTAACTCAGGTATTTCTGTTTGTACTTCCGCAATATTTTTACCACTAGCATCAGTGAGACGTGGAAATTCGTCATTAAAGCTAAAATATTGTTCAGTACTTGTTTCTAACACGGTAGCATTAATAGTAGCAATCGTAACAATACCATTTGGTTGCTCATTTTCCCAAATACCAGATGCAAAATTAATATGGCCTAATGTATTATCAAACTCATTTTGCAGGATAAAATCAAAACTTTCACCAGCTTTTAAGCTATTAATACGAACCTTATCTGGTGAAAAATTCAGATATGCAGCTACAGCATTAATATTAGTTTCAGCCAAGACTTTAATATCAAACTCAATGATATTACCAACTTCTACATTTGTTGGAATAGGACTGGTATTTATAACAACTGTCGTATCATTACCATCTCTGGTATTTCTTGAATGGCCTCTTCTAACGCTACTACATTCTTGTCCAACTTGTAGGTAGTTAGATTTTAATAATATGGCATCATCCATAGTTACACATCCATCAATATTTAAGTCAGCGTTGATATTGAAGTCAGTATCAGTTTGGCATTTATCTTTACTGGTAGACATATCTGAGAAATCATCCAACTCAATCACGTTATTATCATTGACATCACCTTCTAATAACAGGCCAAAATCAATATTATCAGCTACTAAAGGTAAATTAAAGTTGATTTTATTTTGTAAGGTATGGCTGTTTTTAATACAGAGTTCATGTTCACCTTCTGGCAAAATATCAAGTTCACAATAACCAAAGTTATCAGTTATAATTTCTTGTTCAACTGCATTAGACAATTTCAAGACTGTTTCCCAACGAGCATTTGGAGCTTCTGGACGGCCTTGTAAATCAACTTTGCAAGCCAATGCTGGTTGTTGGAGAATCAATGTCATATCTTCACAAGTTTGCTCAATATATTGACCTTCATAAGTAGCTCGACATTGTTGAATTGGATCGTATTGTAACGTGATACTATCAGTAGCTTGTTTGAGAGTAAAGTTGATTGTAAATAAATCAAAATCACCAGTTGGAAGTGGGTTGAAAAATCCACCAACTGCAAAGGTAACAAAACCTTCGGTATTATTAATATCACTGGTTAAAACAAAGTCCAATACTTCACTGTTGGTAACGCTATTAGCATGTAATATTTCGTTATCAAATATTACACCCAGATGTTCACCATCAACTTTTTGTCCATCTTGCAAAACACGGAAAGTTATGTCAAAATTTTCACCAACTTGAATTGATGATTGACTAGAACTCATTACTAAACGTACTGTTGCCGCATTATTTTCATTGACATCAGGAGCAGTACCTTGTAGATATTCTTCTAAATTAATCTTACCATCGCCATCTTCATCTGCAAGTGTATCTAAAGGGTCAAGTGGATTGAGGAAGGAATATTGGTTTTCATAAGTGTCAGGCATTCCATCGTTATCATCATCGGTATCAATATCATTGTTAATACCATCACCATCAGTATCAATAGATTCATTGGTATCTAGTGGTGGGCTAGAAGCGGCAAGAGTGATTAGTGTTACCACTTCTGCATGAGTGATAGCCTGTTCAGGTTTGAATGTATTATCATCAGAGTCTTGTAACCATCCTCTTGTTTGAGCAGCGTAAATATGAGGATAATACCATTCATTACTATCAGTTACATCTTGGAAAAGATTATCTGGTTGTTGGCCATTTTGAAATGCAGATAAAGTATTACTATCAAAAGCTATGACAACCACAGCAACTGCTTCCGCTCTAGTTATTGGATTAGTAGGACAAAAATTATTGTTATCATCACAACCTTGAATAAGTCCTTTATCCTTAGCATATTGAAGATAAGGTGCCAAATCACTATCAATTTCGACATCATCAAATAATTTAGTCGATGGGGTTGGAAATGCTTCATGGTGTCTGCCATCACGCAACATTGAGTCACTAGCCAAACTTTCTTCAATGGCTTGCGTCAAGATAACAATAAATTCTTCACGAGTAGTTGGTTCTGAAGGCCAAAATTGATTTTGGTTATCGCTATTACTTTCGAGAATACCGGCTTTCCAGAGTGTTATAATTGCTTGGCTATACCATTGGTTTGGTTCAATATCTACAAAAGGATAGTAACTCGTAAAAATTTCTTGACCATTAGCATCTTGAATTTCAATTTTCACTGGTTGGTCAATATTTTTAAGAGTTAAATCTGTGTTTTCATAAAGATTAAGATAAATGCCATCAGCTTGCCAATTTGCCTGAACAATTTGTCCATTAATTTTAACTGTACCATTATTTGGCAAGGTATCCGTTGGTTCTGATAACACAATTTGTATGTTCCCAGTAATGTTATCAATAACTTTGAATTCTAACGATGATGACAATTCTTGAGCCACACATTGCATTGTTGGTGTCAATGATAGATCAAATTCTGTTAGAGAACGAGTTTCAGTTGATAATGGAGCGGTTCTAGCACTTAATATAATATCATTGATTTCGGGAGAAATTGCTTTAGATTGTAGAGAAATAGATTGTAGTAAATCGCAACCATCAACATCGCCAGCAGCATCTGTTTTAACAAGAAGCACATCGCCACCTTCGCCATAGCTTTCTGTTTCTCCAGCAAATACATAACCACCATCTAAAGTTTGTTGGACAGAATAAGCCCTGTCATTTTTATCCCCCACAATGGTTTTAGTCCATAAAGGATTACCAGAATTATCAGTTTTCAATAAAAAGGCATCATCAATACCATTATCATCACGGTTAAAACCAGTAATAATATAACCACCACCCGTTGTTTGGTGAACTGAACGTGCTTCATAATACTTGTTTCCACCAATAACTTTGGCCCAGTCAAGTTGGTCGCCGGCAGAGTATTTTAATAGCAGAATATCGAACTTTCCTTCAATATAGCTCTGTCCTGCTATAATATAGCCATTGTCTGCTGTAGTTTGAACTGAATAAGCAGTGCCATATCCACCACCATCAATAGTTTTTCCCCACGTAAGTTCTCCTGAACTGTCATACTTTAAAACAAGTATATCAGTATAACTACTCCTTCCAACCACAATGTAGCCACCATCAAATGTTTGCTGAACTGAATTGGCATACACATCAATTGTAGTACCAAATACTTTGCTCCATTCAAGCGTACCCATTTTATCGTATTTAAGTAGAAAAATATCACTACTTCCAGAATGGCGAGTATCTCCAGTTACAATATATCCTTCATCTGATGTTTGTTGAACTGAATGAGCAGAGTTAAAAGCGTACTTTGAGCCATTAAGATTAATACTTCTTGTCCACTCCACAACACCAGTACTCTCGTACTTTAATAGTAGTATATCTGCTTGAAGGCCATTAGCAACCGTGTAATTTTGTCGATATCCGGCAATAATATAGCCACCATCTACTGTTTGTTGGACGGAATTTGCTACATCGTTACGCGCTCCCCCAGTACTTTTTGACCACTCAAGTTGACCTGTATGATCATATTTTGACAGGAGAACAGAGTCTTTATAATTTAACCATCCAGCAACGATATAACCGCCATCAATAGTTTGTTGAACTGAATTGGCTCTATCATTTCTATTTTCACCAAGAGTTTGTATAAACGGATTAGTTTCTATTTCTGGTTCTGGAAATACACCTATACCTGTCAATAGAATCTCTGTTTGTGGTTCATTTGGATCGTTAGAGATAATTGATAGTGTTGCCTGTCTGTTTCCTTCATTTAGTGGTGAAAAAATGAGCTTAAGCCAACAAATTTCTGAAGGTGATAAAGAGAAAGGCGTTTGTTCAGAACAGTGGTTGCCAGAAGACACGCTAAATTCACCATTATCTGGCACAAACACAATGTTATCTATAGCCAGTTCGTAGCTACCTAAATTGCTAAGAACCAACAATTGTGTTTTTGAATGACCTACTTCAGTCAGACCAAAGCCAAAAGGTGAATTAGGCTCTATCTTATAGTTTAGGGTTGCTTCCTTGATAATGCCAGTACCTGTTAAAGGAATATCAAGTTGAGGCGTATTTGGATCATTAGATATTATCGAAAGTGTTGCTTGTTCTTCACCATCAAGTTGGGGTAAAAACTCAATATTAAGGGTGCAAACTTCTGAAGATAATAAAGAAAACTGCATTGATTCAGAATCAGAACATGTTATACCCGCAAGTGTAAAATCCTTTTCATGCTCTCCAAAAATGACAATGTTATCGACTTCAAGTGACTCATATCCCACATTAGTAATAACAAACTCTTGTACTCGTGGTGGATAATTAACAGTACGTGATTCAAAATCGTGTTTAGTATTATCAATAGAGATAGTAGCCTCTTTAAAAATCACTTTTGAGGATTGACTCAACTCTGTTTTGTCTCCAAACCGATGATCAGCCATGAAGACTTTGTTAATTGCTCTACCGGGTTTAGCAGTAGCAGCTCCTAAATTACTCATATAGAAGGACTCAACCAGTTTTTCTTCACTTGTACCTGTGTATTCACTATAAAGACGTGCAATATCATCATACCATGCGATTCTTAAAGTCGGTTTAGTATACCTACCATCACTTCTTTTTTCAAAATAACCAGCTGGAACGGTGAATTGGTATTGGTTATTCGAATTTCCTTGATTCTTATCTAAAGTAAAGAAAGTAAAATTCGAGAATGTGTTACCGTTCTTTTCAAATAGAACAATACGAATGCTACGTCTATATTGTTCATCCTCTTTCAACCAACGAGCATTTTCTTTTAAGGAAAAATTGAAAATGTAGCGGCCATTTATTTGGTCAAACATGAAATGTCTATCTACAATTGGTGTAAAATAATCTTTCCACTCACCACCGATATTAGGGATAATATGTTGTGCTGATAGCAAATTATCATTCCAACCATTAGCTGTATTAGCCATAACAAACATGAGTTGTCTATCTTCAAATTTGGTTTGACCTGTTGCTTTAGAATTATTTGGCGTGTTAATGCCTATATTATTTTTGACACGATAAATACCGGGAGTAACATGTACAATCCCTTTGTTGGTATCATAGTTTTTACTAAAAGTATCCCCGTACTCGGCTTTAAAAGTATCAACTATAAGTTCTTTAAAGCTAAGGTAATAAAAGTCATTTTTATCTAAGTCATAGAACAAAGTATTTGATTCAAATCCAATAGAAGAACCAGTCTCGCCATAAATGCTATCATAATCAGTTCCATTGGCATTATTGTTACTCACCCACTCATAAATATAATTACCATAACTATATGCCTTTATATGGCGAATTTTGTAGTCTGTAGTGTTATTCAATTGAAGTCCTAAGAAATCAATAGAATAATCTTCATCAATGGTTTCACCTTTCTGATTACTTACTCCAGTTACAGGACTTGTAAAAGGCTTCTCAGGTTGAACACTTAAATTGTCATTGGCATAGCGGTTCACTTCAAATTCAATGGAATATAATCCGTTAGAAAAATTACCTTCTTCTTTAAGGACTTGTGAAAGTGTCCATTCTCCATCATTATCAAAATCGCCTATTCTAACATCATATGAATAAGCCACACCATTGGCTACTAAAGTAGCATCACGGTTATTGATATTCCATGGTTGAAAAGATGTACCTTCAGGAATTAAACCATTACCTGCTAGAAAATAGCTTTCATAACTGTATTTTCCATTAGTATACGGGTCAACCGTATTTACTCCTGTGGGATATTGAAGATAGCTAAACTTATCAAGATTGACCGCAAATGGCTTGAATACTTCTGTTATCCCATTGGCATGTGTTTCCAAAGTAAATGGCACTTGTCGAGGAGCAGTGAAAATATCGTAAGCATAAGCACCACCAGTATTACTTGCATCTGCTAGGTCAACAGCAAATCTTGCCCATCCACTACCAGGCACAGCATAACTTGCCAAACGTGCTGTTAATTCTACAGTTACCTTTTTTGCCATATCAGGTGCTAAATCTGTTATTGCCCATTCAAAAAGACTGTTAGCAAATTGCATGAGAACTTCCCGTTCCAGAATACCATTAACCATCTTTGTAGCTATGTTGCCAGCTAATTCTGTTGCTTTTTCCAAACTTTTAGTATCAGTCGCAAACTTTTTGATATTATTAAATAGGGTTCTGCCACCAGTATGAAAAACTGCCTTAGCTGCAAGTTTGATTCTTTTCATATCCTCAGGAGTAACTTGATCTCCTCTGACATATTTTCTTACAAAAGATTCGGCTACATCATTGATTTTTACTCTCTCATAACCTGAGTTATTGCATTGATGACCCGAAGTATCTACAATGTAAGAATTGACATTTTTTGGATAACAGAAATAGCCATCATCTGAAACAGGTTTCAGGATTACATTAAAAATAGCAACAACTATAGCACTATGTAGTAAATTGTCAGTGCTTATCTTTTTTGCAGATTCCAATATGATAGAAGGGTCTTTGTAACCCACTCCTAACAATAATTTTTGTAAATTGTTAAATAATACCTTTGATTGCCGTGTACCATCTTCAAAATGATATTTTTTTAGGATATCTCCTGATATAGTTGGCTGAGCATTGATACCTTTCAATAATACATTGATGTTATCTATAGTACTATCTAATGAGTTGATTGCAACTTGATATTCATGATCCTCAGGAACATCAGCCAGAACCAATATATCTTTCACAAGACTATTTATCATAGAAACAATTTCTACAGTATCTGCTGCAATATTTTTATAGTCTTCAATACCTTCTTTTATATTTTTCAAGAAATTTTTAGCTTTGTCATTAACATGTTTACCGAAGGAGGAATCTTTAGTAAGTAATGCAAAAGCAATATTAGCTCCTGTAAGATAATTGAGAACAGCTGGCAAAGATAGGCGATCAAACTCTGTATAAAGCAAATATGCTTCAATATCACCTGGATTTGATTGATAACCTATACCCGTGTTAGTGGTGTCTTTCAGGGTAAATGTAGTTTCACTTTTTGTAATGGATTTATCAGTACCTAAAGCACTTAAATTAAAAAAACCACTTTGAGCATTCACCATTTTAGTGATACCAAACAGTGTTCCAAAATCAGGTTCACGCTGTGTATTGTCGCTATTGTATAACGACGATTGTGGCAATATTCCGTAGTGCAAACGCTTCGATGTGGTTATTTTTAGCTCGTTTTTCTCTGAGTCTACATCAAAGGTAAACGGTTGTGCTGCCAATGGTATTGCACATAAACAACTCACAACTATCGTTACAATAACGTATTTCACAATACCAAGCTTTGTCAACAACCATGCCATCATCGGCACTTTAGGCATCAAAACTTTACCACGCAAAAACGCAATAAATAAAGTCATCACTCCCCCCATGGTGCAATAGGGTATCGCCATAGCCTTAATGGTAATTCTAAAAACTGTGTCCCACATAAGAGAAATTTCTGTAAATACAACTTCATTATAAATCTCCTTAATAATTTAATTAGACCAGATAGGTCTTAATCACAAATTAAATCCTAAATTCCATTATCGCATATCCAAAGTGACATTCTTGCGACATTTTTAAAAAATAATTTATGTTAAAAATCAAATAATTAAAATTTAATCCCAATTATTAGGTGACAAGTTAGCGACATTATTGTGGTAATATACAATTACAAGTGATATATTCATAAATTATTTTATATAGTATGGAATTTAGGCGATGGCATACGAAGAAATGACGTTTGGGCAATTGTTAGAAGATACGCTCAAAGAAGCTAAGATAAAAAATAAAACTTTAGCTGAAAATATTAATAATATAAATGGGGGGATAAGTATACGGCAGGTACAACGCTGGCTTGCTGATAAATATATGCCACAAAATCGTGAATGGATATTAGATATGATTAAACCATTATCTCTCAAAAAACGAGGAATAGAAGGTGTGAAAATAGCCAATTTACTGTTACAAAAATCTGGGCATCAGGAATTAACTGAAGCAGAATTAAAAAAATACTTTAAAATACCAAATGATTATAAAAAATCCCTAAATGTTATACTACACTTGATTATGGCAATAAAGGAATTAATACCTTTCTTATCAACAGAAAAATATTGTAAAATAGATTTTGAAGATGAACAAATAGATTTAGAAAAAATAGAAGCAGAGTTACGTTTAATAAAAGAAGGATTAACCATAACCCACAAAAGGAAATAAGTTATGAAATCCATATATATAAAAGGTTCGGCCAAAAGCTTAAAAAAATTAGAAGAATTACAGAAGACTGGAGAACTATCTAAAATCCTTGGGTATCAAGTAGTTGAAGTAAAAAAATCTAGTGCTAAACAAATAAAATCGCTTCAGCAACAAGGTATTATTTCACCAGTAAATACTTCAACTAAAACTTTTACACTGAGCTGGCAAACTATTTTCACCCCAATTTTAATAGCTAGTTTGTCCCTAGTTATTGGATTAACTTTACTGATAACACAGCCTCCTGATACTCCAGCAATAGATCAAACAAAGGGACAATCATCTACATCAAAAACCTTGACCATAGATAAAGAAGTTAATAGTCTACAAAAAGCTCAAACATGTTATGCAGCTTTTCAAAACAACAATATACAGATTTCGGAAAAATCAACAGATGAACATTATTTTACGTTTACTTTTGAATATGAACCAAATAAGCATAAAAAAATAGTTCAAATTCTTAAACAATGTAATATATCAATATCAAATGACTTGGTTATCAAAGAATCTAACATTACAATCAAACTTTTTATTGAGTAACTTATGAATAAATATGTATTAATTTTTTTATGTATCGGTATGATGAATAACAGCCTAGCTTGTTGGGAAACAGTAGAGAAAGTTTCTAATACCAAAAGTATTTTTATCTTAGCAGTTGGTTCTAACTTAGACGGATTAAAGTATGCGAATGCTGATGCAGATAACTTTGTATCTATCATGGAAAAATTATTTATTGGTAGTAAACCATATACCTGCACATTAAAATATGATGAAACAACAACCGATGTCAATGCTTTTGAAATTGCTTTAAGAAAATTAAAAAAGAAAGTGGATACTAATGATTTAGTGATCATATTTTATTCTGGTCATGGTGCTAAACAAACTGATTTTAATGGAGATGAGATTGACGATGAAGATGAATACTTTATCCTAACTAATAATTCATTTGTTGACGATACATTTGTCCGACTTGTAAACAAAATTAACACTAAAAATATTTTAACTGTTATTGATTCTTGTTTTGCCTATGATTTTAGTAGAAATTCTGATTCTATTGTTCACGAACAAATAAAAAAAGTTAATCTTCAATACCCAATTAAAAGACAACATACAGAACAGAATCTAGAATTTAATGATATTAATGGAATATTATTTGCCGCCACCAATGATAAAGGAGAACGCCCAGCTTATGAGTTAAAAGGTTCATGTGGTGATGATAGAATAGGAGGACGTTTTACCGTTTTTTGGAAAGAAGTTTTGAATGAATATATTAACCACAAACAACATATTGATTTAAGTGAAGTTTTCAAAGAAGTTAAAAAGCGAGTTTACCAGCATTCTCGTGTAGGAGATTGTCAATCAAAAGAGGGACAAGACCCAAAAGCTAGAATTGACAACAAAATTATGCGTCAGATAAATAGTTTCATTCCAGCTAATTATAAATAACAATGTAGGATGTGGTGAGGGAACGAACCGCATCAATCGAGAATAGCCCAACAAATATTGTTAAAAAAACTAATGACCAACTATCTAATCATAGGAAATAACAATGTAGGATGTGGTGAGGAAACGAACCGCATCAATCGAGAAAAGCCCAACAAATATTGTTAAAAAAACTAATGACCAACTATCGTCGAATAAATATCCAAGGTGCAACATATTTTTTTACCATTAATTGTTTGGAACGTCAAGGTAATCATTTATTAACTGATAATATTGATACATTACGACAAATTTTCCACAATGTGAAAACTAACCATCCTTTCAAAATTGAAGCAATTGTAATTCTCCCCGAACATTTACATACTATTTGGACATTACCACTTGATGAT
>DAOUSR010000040.1 GCA_030627125.1 Thioploca sp. | reverse complement strand
AGTTTTACCTTTCCTTAGTAATAAAGGAGGGGAAGCCTTTCATCCCCATAAATAACATAATTGTAACTACGATGTTTTGTAGCCCTAATTATTGGCTCCACTCCTTACTGGCAGTAGAGTTTCTAACTAAACGTGTCGCACTAGATGGTTAACTTTGTGTAACATTAGATTATAACAAGAACATAGAAATGTCACTATAAAGTCTAACATTTGAAGTGCAATTAACATCAGATACAATATAATTTAGCATAAAAACCATTTTGCTGAATCAAATTAGAGTGACTACCTTCTTCAACTATTTTACCTTTATTAATTACAAAAATTCTATCGACCAATTTAATTGTACTTAAGCGATGAGAAATGGTAATAGTAGTTTTATCATGCAGAAAATTATTTAACGCAGTATGCAATTTAGCTTCAGTTTCTATATCAAGAGCAGAAGTAGCTTCATCTAAAATTACAATCTTAGGATCGGCAAGAATCATTCTAGCGATAGCAACTCGCTGTTGTTGGCCACCAGATATTTTAACTCCACGCTGGCCTAATATTGTATCCAATCCATTTGGCATATCTAGGACTACTGCTGTTAATTGAGCAATTTCAATAGCATTCCATATTTTATCATCAGATAATTCCCGCCCCATAGTTAAACTAGCTCGCAAAGTTCCATTTAACACTGGATGTTGGAGAACAGCAATAACATTTTCTCGCACCGTATCCATACCAATTTCTGTCACTGGCACATTATCAAACTTAATTTCACCAAATTGAGGAGTGTAAAGACCAATTAAAATCTGCACTAAAGTAGTTTTCCCACTCCCACTATAACCCACAAAAGCTACTTTTTCCCCAGCTTGTATATCCAATGATAAATTATCAAGCACCATTTTATTATAAGAAAAACCAATATTGTTAAGCTGAATTGAACTAGTTGTTTTATTGTTAAAAGGATTGATTTTATTTGGATATTTTGGTTCCCAATCCAAAGTAAATAAGTTATTTATCCGTTGCAAAGCTGCATCCGCACTGTGATAACTATATTGAATGTCAATAATTGCTTGAATTGGACTTAACATTACCCACAGATAGCTGAACACTGCAAACATTTGGCCTATAGTTAAATCGCTAAACAACACCATCAACATGCTAACAGCTCTAAATACTTCATAACTCGTTAAAAATACATTAATGGATAGCTTTCCTGCAACATCATTTTTCCAAGCATAAGCAGTAGCATAATTTTTAACTTTTTCCGCACTATTAATAACTTTACCTAAATAATATTGCTCTCGATTATATGCCCTAATTTGTTGAATTTCTTCTAAAGTTTCCGATAAATTTTGTTGAAAAACTGCATAAGAAGCATTTTCTTTTTTCTTCAAAGAACGAACTATACGCCCTAGTTTAATAGTAATGTAAATTACCAATGGGTTGACTAATAATATGAGTATTGCTAATTGCCAATGTATCCATATTAATATTATTGCAACTCCAAAAATAGTTAAAACAGCTACTAAAAAACGGCCAATACTAATCTCAAGAAATCTATCGATGCTGTCTAAATCGGTTACAAAATGAGAGGTTACTTGCCCACGTCCTAAAGTTTCGTATTCTTTCATGGAAACTCGTTGCAACTGATTTATTAAGTCTTTACGAATACGGTAGATTACATCTTTAGCAATGATGGAAAATTGGCGGATTTGCCAGACCCCTAAACTTAACACGATGAGCCGAAATATTATTACTAATATGGTGATAGCTGTAATTGTTAAGATTGGACCATGCCAATTAATTGGAAACAACCAATTGACAGTATTTACTAAAGTTCCAGGTTGAGCGAGCAACACTTCATCAACTAACAACGGCATGAATAAATGAGCTGGAACGCTAAAAAAAATGGTTATAATTGCGATTATATGAGCTAAAATAATTTCCCGCTTATGTTGGAGAGCAATATTTATAATTTGTTGCCAATTGTAACCTGCTTGAGTCTTGTTCATTACTTATATGTTATTAGATGAAAAATAGTATTTTATCATATATTAACTGATGTTACACAGAGCTTTTACAATTGGAAATAACTTAGGACTTACGCATTGATAAATCCAGAAAAACATTATCCTTAATAAATTCAATAATTTAAAATAAATTGTAGAGGGATTTTCTTGTGGATTTTATAATCAAGATGTTTTATGCTAGACATAAAGTTTTGAATATACAATAACTTCATTAAATAATTTTTTTGCAGACTATAACAATTATCAATTAAATCAGTGATACGTAAATATTGTAACCGTACATAACTACAAATGGATGCAAATATATGATTACGTATAGCAGTTTGTGAACGAACTTGAAAATGTTCGATGTGACATACCTGTTTGATAACACGATTGCTCAATTTGCCAATGCTGAGCATGAAGATTAATGAACATATTTCTGTCAAAAATTATTAACTGTTTGTCGTCAGGTGAGTTGGAATGAAGATTATTAAAGAAAATATTATTTGGTGAAATAATCGAACATTGCACACGTAAAAATCTAAAATCAGCTAATCATAAAAAGATTTTTCTCCATTTGGTCTATCTTTAAATCTTCGATGTACCCATAAATACTGTTCAGGAGCTTGTCTAATCTGAGTTTCAATTAGCCGGTTAATTAACAAGGCATTTTGCATTTCATCATCACTAGGGAAATTCTCTAAGGCTGGTTGTAATGTAACCTTGTAACCTTGGTTATTCTCCAAACGTTGGGTAAAAAAAGGTATGATTTTTGCTTTACTTACTCTCGCTAAACGTGAAATAGCAATATTAGTAGCTGCTGGAATTCCAAAAAAATCGGCAAATAAACTATTTTTATGGCCAAAATTTTGGTCAGTTGCAATCCAAACCGGTTTATTATTTTTTAGGCTACGCAACATCTCACGTATATTATCTCTAGGAATGGCTTTTTCCGCCTGACCTTCACGACTTTTTTTCATAAAATATTCAATTAATGGATTTTCATGTTGCCGATAAACCCCATGAATAATAGTATGCATAGTCAAAAAACGACTACCAAGTTCAAATGCAGTAAAATGAGCGCTTAGCAAAATGACTCCCTTACCATGCTGTAAAGCAGTAGTTAAATGTTCTAACCCTTCAATATGTTCTAAAGGTTTTAACACTGCATCTTTAAGCCACCAAGCATTAAACATTTCTAATAAACCTATACCCAAAGATTCAAAATGCTGGTATAGTAAATCATTATGTTGTTTTTCAGTTAAATCTGGGAAGCAGAGTTGTAAATTAATAGCCGCAATTTTACGTCTACGAGTAGCTAATTTATAAGCAATAGACCCAATTTTACGGCCAATAGCTAATTGCCAACGATAAGGTAAATGAATTATGCCCCAAAGTATTCCTATTCCAAACCATAAAGGCCAATAACGAGGAGTTAATAATGGTAATAAATTCATGTTAAATTTGCTCCAAATATTAAAAATTATAGTTAAAAATACCTGTTAAATAATACATATGCATATTTTACTTATAGAAGATGATGCCAAAGATTATCTGGAAATTCGGCAACTGTTAGATCAGCAATCAAGTCAAGTAAATATTGACTGGGCTCCTAATTATGAAATTAATTCGCAACATATCGAGCAGGGCCATTATGATATGTTGCTGATTGGCTATCGTTCTACTCAAAAACAACAGCAAAATTTCTTAGATGATTTGGATAATTATGTAACTATTCCAATCATTTTACTGACTAAGGATTATGAATCTGTTGATGCAAAATTTATTGAGAGATACCATACCCATTTTTTGCGTAAAGAGCAATTAACTTGGCCACAATTACAACAAACCTATTATCATCTATCCCATTCCATTAAATCACATGACAAAATTAAAGTATTTCAAACTATTTTTGATAATGCTTTTGAATTCATGTGGTTAATTGATAATACTGGAATTTTATATGAAATTAATGCAGCTGCTTTAAAACTTGGTAAATCTAAATATTCGGAAGTTATAAAAAAACCAATCTGGGATGCTCCTTGGGCATCTAAAAAAAATCAACTTAAATTAAAAACAGCTATTAGTACAGCAGTAAGTGGAAAATTTACTCTGCATGAAATTGAAGTCCAAAAGTCAAGCAATAATTTTATGACGTTGGCATTTTCGTTTACTCCATTATTTGATGCAGAACATAAATTTACTCGAATTTTAGTAGAAGGACGAGATTTATGTGAGCGTAGAGCTTTAGAGCAACAACTTGATTATTCAAATTTGCATGATCAACTTACTGGTTTACCTAATCGCCACCTATTTTTAGAATATTTAGAACAATCTATAGAAAACAATAATTTTTTAATAGCCATATTGTTCCTTGACTTAGATCGATTTACTTTAATTAATGGTAGTTTAGGACATGATATGGGTGATTGGCTAATCATGGAAATATCCCAACGCTTGCAAGATAATTTATCAGAAGGTGATATTTTAGCTAGAGTTAGTGGCGGAAAATTTTTAATTTTATTAGAAAATATAGAAAATTTATCTACTGTCAATCAATTAGCAGTTAATATCAATAAAGAAATTTTAGCAACGCCATTTTCATTAGATGGTTATTCAACCGTAAATTCTGCCAGTATAGGCATTGCTTACCATAATCAACAAGATGATGCAACAACATTATTGCGTAATGCCGATATCGCCATGCAACGTGCTAAATCCAAAGGCAAATCCTGTTATGTTATATTCAATCGTGGCATGTATGACAAAATTATTTCCAGGCTACAAATCGAAACTGATTTACATAAAGCGATTGAAAAAAAAGATTTTGTATTATTATATCAACCTCAAATTGTATTATCAACTAATGATATGGTTGGTATAGAAACATCAATTCACTTTCGTCATCCTAATAACGGCTTAATTTCATCAATTAATTTCACTCCTTTATTAGAAGAAACTGGACTTATTGTTCCAATTGGAGAATGGACTTTAGCAACAGCTTGTAACCAATTAAAAGCTTATTTAAATGCCGGGTTACCAGTAGAACGTATTGCAATAAATTTATCGGTACATCAATTTTGTAACAAGCAATTATTAGAAACAGTAATAAAAATTATTGAAAAATCTGAATTAACTCCAGAACATATAGAGCTAGAATTAACAGAAAGTTTATTGTTAAAAGATATTAATTCTGCTGTTAGAACTTTAAATTTATTTAAAAATATGGGTATTTGCATTACCATTGATAAGTTTGGAACTGGTTATTCTCCATTAACTTATCTTAAGCGTTTTCCAATAGATCGCATAAAAATAGATGATTCTTTTATCAAAGGTATTATTTCATCACCGGAAGATACTGCAATTACCGTAGCAACTATTGAAATGGCACACGCATTAGGTTTAACTGTTGTTGCCAATGGAGTATCAACTGAAGAACAACGGGATTTTTTACTGGATCAGGGTTGTGATTTTGCCCAAGGTGATTTATACACACATTTGCTAGAACATGAAGATATGTTAAAGTGGGGAATAGCTTTTGCTGGATAACACAGTATTGTTTATTAAAAGTATATAATTTATATTATATAAATAATTTGATACAATAAATCACAGTAAAATTTAACTTTAAATCTACGGAGATTACATGTTTTTATTAAAATTTATTCCTTATTTGATTCTGATCAGTATATCAATAGTTAGTGCTGAATCTGAAGTAGTAGTAGTTGATGAGGCAGTTATAATCACTCAAGATTGGTTGATAAGTCAAAAAGATGTTGTTGCTCAAACTAAATCTAGCTTAAAAGATATGGGTAAAATTTTAAAGAAGCAGCAGAAAACTTTAAAAAAAGACCTAAGGAAATTAAAAAAGCGTGGTACTGTTACCGCCCAAATGTTGGAGGATGCAGCTGAACAAAAAGGTTTTTTTGTAACCAAAGTTGAAGAGTTTGAAACTAAACGTCAGGAACAACAGAATAATTTAGATAAGCACACTGCTCATGTAACCGAACTACAAGCTGCTTTAAAAGAAATTGCTCCTGAAGAGCAGGTTTTAGAAATAAACCAAGAAATAGATTTATATAATCAAGCGATTAAATTAGAAAAGACTCACGTTGACTTGCTAATTAAAAAAATTAAATTGCACGTTAAACAAGCTGTTATTGCGATGAAATGGCATAATGAGTTACAAGTGTTGAACATCGAAATTTCGATTAAAGAACGTAAACAAACGATCAAACAGACTCAACTTGATTTAACTAAAGCTAAAGCAGAATTGCTAACGAAAACCGAAACACAACAACAAAATATTGAGAATTTGCCCAATGTAGAAAAAATTACTGATGCTATATTAGATGAAGCTATTAAAATTAAACAGCATACTAATGATAAATTAGAAGAATTACGAGTAGAGCGTCAGACTGTCCAAGGCAGCTTAGAAAAGCATTCCGCTCTCCTAACAGAACTACAGGCCTCTTTAGATGAATTGTCTAAATCCACAGAACTTAAACTTATCCAAAAGCAAAAGGTTTCTGAAATAGTTCTACATATCAATTTATACCAACAATTAAATGCTTTGGAACAAGTATATCTTGATTTGCTAAATATTAAAAATGAAATTGTAATTCAGCAAGCTGTGTTAGATTTAGAGTGGTATGCCCAATTGGAAGATAGTCGCATTAAACGTTCGATTAAAAAGAAAGAATTGGTAATAAGTACAGCTAAAACTAATCTGGCTAAAAATAAGGAAGTTTTAGATTTGGAACAAACAGATTTGCCTAATAAAATCATCGAATTGAAAACAACAGAATCTACTGCTAATGTTTTGAAAGAAAAAGTTGAAAAAGCGACTTTGAATAATAGCATTTCTGAAGTTGAAGCTAAAAATTTAGATTTAAAATATCAAAGCTCTGAATCAAATTTAGAACGGTTGCAAGATGACTTTAAGCAATTACAAGCTAAGGCAGAAATACTTAGTAAAACTCCACCAGTTGAGAAAGAGCAATTACCACTCCATGAAAAAAGAATAGCTATTTTGGAAAATGATATTAAGTCACAGGAAAAAATTCTGGAATTAGAAACTCATCAGCTAGACATTATTAAGCAGCAGATAGAGCAAGCCAATAAACGAGTGGCACTTAATGTTGAGTGGTATGACAAAATCAAAATAGTATATTTATTCCAACAAAAAAAGGAATTAAAAAAACATATTCGGCATGAACAACAACGTTATTTTAAACAGGCTGATGATTTACGACAAAAATTAGACTTAATATCTGATTTAGAACAAAATTCGGCTCAACGGTATTTATTGGAAGTACAGATTCAAGTATCTAATGAATTTGCCCAGAGAACTATGAGGCTATTGAAAGTAAGTCATGTTATTGACCAACTGGAACAATGGGAAAAAACCGCTTTAGCTCAACAAGAAATTAAAGAAGTGTTACAAGCTCATATCGATGGTATCAATATTCTAATCAAAGAATTGAGTATATTGTTGGAAGATATCAAACTATTAGAAAGTTCACTACAAGATAAAATTACCGTATTGAAACAACAGCTAAAGATGACGATAGAACGAGGTAAAACTTTAGCTACCGAAGAATTACAATCCAATATCCAAACTCAAGCAGAACTAGGAAAATTACAAAGTATTTTACAGCAAGAATTAAATAAATTGCCTAAAATATTAATGCAAAGTACTAAGCTATTAACTTTACTAGAAACTGTGTACAAAGATAATGTACATCGAGCTTTAATTCGCCAACGCACCTTACCTGCTAGTATTGGCGAATGGCAAAGTATGCTAATAGAAATTAGCACTATTCCTCAAGTTTTTTTGGAACAGTTAGATTTTATTAATCAGAGTTTTATTCAAGCCTTGCAACAAACAACTAAGAAAATATGGATTATTTACGGAATTATCATGCTTATCTGGTGCAGTTTAGTAATTTGGTTTCGGTTTTGGAGTAGCAAAGTACTTAAAAATACACCAATAAATAAGAAAATATTATTAAGATTATGGCACAAAAATACTTTTAGCATCATCTTTGCCAGTAGTTTTTTGTTGTTTATTTGGATTACTAACCCCAATGAAAAAAGTATTTTATTTAGTTTAATTTTATTGGGAGTTTTCTTAACTGGTAAATTACTATTAAATTTAGCTTGGTTAATATTATCCCAATTACAAGAAAGCAATAAATTTTATCCTCAAGTACGCTTTATTATTATCACTATTAGTATTCTAGTAATAATTACTTCTCAAATCCATTTGTTATCAGAAGGACAAATATCTTTAGATGCTAGAGACTTGATTGATAGTGTGTTTATGTTACTTTTATCCTTAGCTATACCGATATTATTTAGTATCCGTAAGTTTATCATAACCCCTTTAGAAGAATATGTTCAAGGCTATCTACTTACCATTACCAAACTGTTATTGCTAACTTTACCTATAATTATTCTTTCCATTTCATCATTAGGCGTAATTGGTTATATTAGCTTAGGTTGGGTAATTATAAAATACTTGAGTATGTTGTTATTAGCATTGTTAAGTTGGATGATTGTCCAATTATTTTTAGATACTTTGATTGGAATATGGAAAAAAATAGCATTAAAACAAGGAGTTTATGGTTCTTTATGGGCAGAAGACTTAATCCCATTAATTCATAGCGTATTAGGATTAGCTCTGTTTGGATTAGCAGTAATAAGTTTATTATGGATGACTGGTTGGTACTCAGATGTTGTAATCAGAGAAGGAGTAGGAAATGTATTAAATTATCCATTAGCCACTTTCTCCAATGGTAGTAATCTTACTGTTGTAAGTATTTTTATGTCGATTTTGATGATCTGGATAGTATTTTGGTTTGGTAATTGGTCGCGTAGGATAACCTGTCGATGGTTCTTCTCGAATATAGCTGACCCCGGAATACGGCATAGTTTATCCATCTTTACTCAATATACTATCATTGTGCTTGGACTTATAACCACTTTAAGAGTAATTGGAGTAGACCCGACCATATTTAGCGTATTTGCTGGAGCCTTGGGTGTCGGTATTGGTTTTGGAATGCGGAGTCTGGTGGCTAACTTTATCAGTGGAGTTCTGCTCTTGATAGAACGCCCATTACAAGTGGGTGATTTAATAGATATTGGTGGTAATTCAAAAGGAGTTGTAAAACGTATCGGAATCCGTTCCACCGTTGTGAAAACTGATAACAGGACGATTGCCATACCAAATTCTAGGGTTATTGATCGGCCTTTCACTAATCTTGGTAGAGATGAAGATATTGAAACTGAAGCGGAAAAGCTAAATATTGAAGTAGGATGCGAAAACGATCCACATTTTGTTAAAAACCTGATCATGCAAATCATGCTGAAAACAGAACAAATCTTGAATGAGCCAATTCCTCATGTTCGTTTGAACGAATTTACAGACAACAAAATAAGTTTCAATATCAGTTATATGATAACCAATTCTGCTGAACCTGAAGAAGTAAAATCCCAACTGCTGTTTGATATTTGGGATCAATTTAAAGCGAATAAGATAAAAATCTCTCATACAGCAAGTAATGAAACTTCATCAAATACTGCTGCCGATAATAGTCAAGACAACGATGATGATTTTATCCAGCTCTTTTTAAAGTAATTGAGAAATTGATTATAATAGATTTTGTTGATATAGCGTTTCCCATTTGTATAAGGAGTATATTTTACTTACCGAATCGGGAATTGCTATAATCAGGAATCTTTAACACTAAAGGTATATAGTATTTCCCAATTGAATTATATAAATTAAGAAGCTGATATTTATATTGAATTTCATATTGCTATAATAAATCCAGCCTTTAGATTACATAATTATCCATTTTAACCTGAAATCTATTAATTTTTCCAAGTAAAATCTTGGATTCCTATAATCAACTATTTAAAATAATGAAAGATTCCATTCGTAATAAATTAGAAAATTTAATCGACCGTTTGCAAGAATTAGATGCTTTACTCGCTGACCCTAGTGTTATTGGTGAACAAAATAAATTTCGAGAATTATCTAAAGAATACGCAGAAATACAACCAATTGTAACTAGTTTTAAAAAATATCAACAAGGCTTAGAAGCTATTGAAAATGCAAATGAAATGTTACAAGATGAAGATGTAGAAATTAGGTCTTTAGCTAAAGATGAATTAGAACAAGCAAATAAAAACAAAGAACGTTTAGAACAAGAATTACAACTATTACTATTACCAGCAGACCCTGATGATAATCGCAATATCTTTGTAGAAATTCGGGCTGGTGCTGGTGGTGATGAAGCGGCTTTATTTGCAGGTGCTGTGATGCGTATGTATAACCGTTATGCCGACAAATTAAATTGGGATATAGAAATTATCAGTCAAAATGAGGGTGAACATGGCGGTTATAAAGAAATTATTATGCGAATAACCGGCCAAGGAGTCTACTCCCATTTTAAATTTGAATCTGGTGGCCATCGAGTACAACGAGTTCCAGAAACCGAAGCTCAGGGTCGAATTCATACTTCTGCTTGTACAGTTGCTGTGATGCCAGAAGTGGCAGAAATTGATGCAATAGATATTAATCCAGCCGATTTAAAGGTGGATACTTTTAGGGCTTCTGGGGCTGGCGGTCAGCATGTTAATAAAACGGATTCAGCAATTCGGATTACTCATTTACCAAGTGGTATTGTGGTGGAATGCCAAGATGAACGTTCTCAGCATAAGAATCGAGCTAGAGCTATGTCTTTGTTACAATCACGGTTATTGAAAGTGGAAAAAGATCGCCAGCAGGCAGAACAAGCAGAAACTAGACGTAATTTGGTTGGTAGTGGTGATCGTTCGGAAAGAATTCGTACTTATAATTTTCCTCAAGGTCGAGTTACGGATCATCGAATTAATTTAACTTTGTACAAGTTGGATGATGTGTTAGAAGGAAATTTAAATTATGTAATTGAGCCATTGAAGCGGGAACATCAGATGGATTTATTGGCTGGAATGGGTGAGTAAATTATTTAATTTTAGAGGGAGATTTATTATCTATCACTTTATAGCAATTCTTAATGAACTTCAAGATAAATATCAAGTTATTAACTTGCATTAACATATTAAATTGGGAAACGCTATAATATTCCTAGCGTAATTCACCTAACTTAAATATTTATGATATGAAACAATTAATTATTTTTACTATATTAGTATTCAACAGTTTCAATGTTAATGCAGATTGTAGTCTGTTACAAAATCCTAAACCAATATCTGGTGACGTAGAATTGCCAATGCCATGTGGTTTAAAGATGGTGTTTCGCAAAATCATAGTCCCTGGTCAAAATTTTTGGGGCGATGAAAAACGGATTATTTTATGATTCTAAACAATGGGCTAATTATTTGGGTAAATATGAAGTTACTAAGCCTAATAATTTACGTTCTTCGCTCCGCAAAGAGGTGGAAATTCGGCGTTCTTATGCCACTGGAATTAGACTAGCTATTGGTTCTAATATTTTAGTAAATAGAGATAGTTATGCTAATTTACAACAAGAACAGCAACAATATATCAATGATATTCGAGCCAAGCTTCCGGTTGCTACTACTTTGGCTAATACGCCTGCGGCGGCTGGAGCGGCTTCTAATTTACAACAGGCAACTAATACTATTGGTAAACTAGAGCAAAAAAATAAACAACTTATTGATAAATTAGATGAATTTAAGAATATAGCAACAAATATTCAACAAGTACAGGATAACAATAAAAAATTAATTAATAGATTACATGAAGTTACCAATGAATTACAGACCATCAATTCGCAAATTGCTCAAGCCGAACAAAAATTGGATTTAAGTTTGATTGAAGGGGCTAAAAGTAAGGTTCAAAATGCTTGGGTTTATGGTGTATTGATGGGGCAGGAAATTATTAAAATAGATGTTTTAAATAAAAGTTTGGTAAAATTAAAAGAACTTGCTAAAATATCAACTCGGCATCAAGCAAAAGTTTTTAAAACTAAGGATAAAATAACTGAACGAGAAAAATATCTTTTGGAACTTTTTGTTGCTTATGTGGAAAAGATATAAAAATTAAGTTGTTATGATAAATATTATGTTAAGATGGCGGTTAATAGTATCAAACAACGGAAACAAAATCTTCGCTCTAAGGTAGTTTTACCGTTGTTAGAACGACATATTCGGAATTATACTTTACGGATGAATTCCAATAAATGGTTACAAGAATTCAAAACAGCTTTTTAATTTCTTAAGAGAAAATGATTATGTTAAAGATTCAACAAGTTTTGCTAGTAATGATGACATTTTTGTTGTTGTCTTGTGCCAATAATTCTATTGGTGATGGAGCTAATAATGAGGCTTTACAAGGTGGACTTTTAGGCGGCTTACTTTGTGGTGGTGCCGCTAAAATAGCAGGTTTGAATAGAGAACAAATTGTGATAGCCACAGCTGGTTGTGCTGGTATAGGTGCTATTGTCGGACAGCAATTGCGAAATCGGCGGAAACAATATGCTTCTGATGAAGATTTTTTTGATGGCGAAATAAAAGTAGCTAAAAGTTTTAATTCGACTCAAGCTATCTATAAAAATCGACTGATAGCAGAAGTAAATGACTTAAAAGTTGAAAATCAAGAATTATTAGCTTTACGTCAACCAACTAAAGCTTCTGAAAAACTGTTGGCTAAACATAAATCTAAAATTCAAGATAAACAACAAAAGGCTAAAATTGAAACTAGGAAAATGCAAGAAGAGTTAAAGTTTCAAGAAGCATTATATGCTAAACTTAAGGAATCTAATGATTCATCACGTTTTGCTAGGTTGCAATTGGAAGTTGATAAGCTAAAAGAAACTATTGCTGCAGTAGAAAATCAACAATCACAGTTGGCAGATTTAGATGATAACTTAATTTAGCTGTGGGGGGCGAACACATAGGTTCGCCCTTAATCATAATTCAAACTGTTACTTAATTTTATTCTGTACAAATATTAGCTTAAATAGAAACTTGCAATGGCGATTTGCGGTGCATCAATACCCATTCTCCATCCTCTTTCAAAACTTCAGCTCCAACTTCAAATAATACCTGTTCTGAGGTATAATCAGATTGTGAAGAAACAGTCTTCAATTTTTCATGGGCAATAGCAAATAAATTAGCCATCCGCCGATACTGCTTAACCTCTTCTACAAATGCCATTTTTTCCACATAATGACTCAACAAAGCTCCAGTTGCAGGAAAGAGTGCTATCAATAAAATCAATAAGTTATGCCAAAATGGATTGGTTTCCAAAATTGAATAACTCCATAACCATTCTCCAAACACATGATCTATCCACATAGTTACCATCAATACCACTCCTAAAATGAATAGCCCAGTAGTTATTTTATTCAAATAGTTAGTTATTCGGCCTTTGTGTTTAGCAATTTTTGCAAACCAATCCTTTTCATACATAATCCAACGATTATGCACAACATCAAGAGTCTGTTGATATTCCAACCAATCATAAAAATTTAATGCTCGAATTCCATCCCGAATCCAGCCTAATTCTTGCCGCTGATTACGCAAATAATAATCTGAAACGGAATGATTTAAACCACTTAAATGCCAAAAAATTTGGACTCGCAAACCCTCAGCAAGAGTACGATAATCCAGCACTTTAGTATGATAACGCCGCCAACCTACAAAACCCACTGTCAATGAGCTACAGATAAACAAAAACGCATAAATACCCAAAGCCAACGATCGCTCATGATCAATGCTGGAATACCAACCATAAAAAACTACCATTAAAAATGTCATGGCTAATACACTGAAACTAAAACGTTTAACTAAAGTTTGAAAATATTTAGCTAATTCATTAGCAGAACCATAAACTCCCAATAAGTTTTGAAAACCAGGAGCTAAATCTGGTAAGGCTTCTCGGAGCTTAGGAGGTAATAAATGTTTTTGGCTAGTTTGAGAATTATCGGTGTGTCGTTTTACATCTAAATTAAATTGATCTAAGGTAGTTAATGCAGGAACCAACAAGGACTCTAAATCACTACTATCTTTATGATTTGGCAGTAATATTTTAATATCACCAACAGTATACTCGGCTTTATTGCTTCTAGCAGTTACGATTTGGCAAACTGGACCCATATCAGCTATATCTAAAACTCCTTTAGGGGGCCGATATTCTTTAGGCAAACCTTGCATATAACCAGTAAGTTTAAATTGCACTACTTGAGCTGTACCAGCCATTTTATCTAACGAAATTCCATCCCATAAAGCAAGCAAAATATGGCTATGTCTAGCGATAAAAGCCCCAACCAAAGCGTATTGCTGCGTGCGATTATCATTCTGTTCAACAATATTAGTTTCGGTATTACCTTCTGCTAATGGCAAAGTAAATACTTGATTGGCTTGTTTTAATAGTTGGTTAAACTCTTGTTGAGATTGTACATCAAAATCTTGTTCATAAATCGATTTTGGCATAGGAAGTGGCACAATTAATTGGATTTTTTCTTCCAATGCAACTTTTGCAACCAAACGATCTGCACCATCAGCAAGTGGTGATAAGATTTGTAACGGGGTATTTGGACAACGTTGTTGCAGGAGTTTAAAAACTTTACGAACTTTGCTACGTAAAAGTTCTAAGTCTTCTTCTCGTGGATCGCGATGACCAGTAATACCAAAAGTTAATGGTATAGTATTCATGTGAAAAAATATTTTTTATAATAAAGTTGGATTGGAAGATAGTAATTCTTAATTATTAATGAGATTAGCTATAAATATCAGTTATTGGTAGTTCTAAACAAAGTAGTGGTATATAATATAAGGTCAAATATCTCGAACATATGAAATGTCCAAGTTGTAACTCAGAAAATATCATATGGAAGTATTCACAATGGCAAGTACGCTGGTAAAGATTGTAACAGGTAATTTATATTATAACCAACCAATTGTATTCTTGAATATTGGTTACAACGAAAAATATGATTCCGCAAATAATTACTATTAAATAGGTAAATATCCAATGAGATGTGATACCACTACTTTGTTTAGGACTACCCAATTTTGCTTACATTCTTGGCATTGATACATTCGTCTTGCATTATGTTATTATAATAGTCTGGATTTTGATACTATAGCAACAACTTATAATATTTTAAAGGATAAAATGCAAATCATAGTCTTAGGAATGCACCGTTCTGGCACTTCGATGGTAGCCAGATTATTAAACATGATGGGAGCTTACTTTGCCCCAAATGAAGTAGCAATGCAAGCTTCCACTGCCAATCCTAAAGGTCATTGGGAACGTGAAGACATACGAATCTTAAACGATGATATTTTACAATCATTGGGTATGTCATGGGATAATATCAGTGAGTTCGACTCATCGTTATTGACCGATAAAATATGTAAGCAATTCGCTCCAAGAGTCCAAAAAATTATTTTTAATTTAGACTCGCATCGGCCTTGGATGATTAAAGACCCGCGTTTATGTTTGTTATTACCTGTATGGACTCAGGCTTTGGAAGTGCCGGTTTGTATCTATGTGTATCGCAATCCAATTCAAGTGGCACAGTCTTTAAAAAAACGAGAAAAAAGCTGGGCTAGTATTAATGGAGCCGCACTTAACTCAATTCATTTAACTTCAGGCTCAGAAGCTAATTTTCCTATTGTTTTAGGTATGGCACTATGGGAAAAATATACACTGCAAGCTTTAGAAAACTCTAAAGATATACCCAAAGTGTTAGTATCATACAATAATTTGATTAATAAACCCGTAGAAACGATCAAGGCTTTATATAAAAAACTACTTACTTATGACATACAAGGTTTACGCTTACCATCTGATAAGGAAATTCTCGCTTATATAGAACCCAAATTATGTCGTGAACAAGGCAATAATAAGTTACAAAAAAATTATATTAATACTCAGCAATCTAAGTTAGTTAAAGCTTTCCAAAAAAATAATATATTTGAGTTAAATCCACTGCCTAATTTATCTCATGGTGCAACTGAAGTTTTAGAGGAATATCAAAATAAATTATTAGCCGCTAATAAGATACTTGTTAAAGAGCAAGAAATTTTTACTTGTAATACGGAAATCGGCGAGCGTAATACAATAATTGGTAAGCGTGATAAAGATATTGCAATTTTACAAAGACATATTAAAGAAGCTAATGAAGAAGCTAATATTGCTATCCAAACCCAAGCTACTCATTATAAAAATCAATTAGCAATTGCTGATGATAATATAACTGAGCTGCGGCAGCAAATTGAGTTGCTTAATTTACAACAGCAGGAATTACAATCTAGTCTGAACAATGCTCAACAAATAATTGCTGATAAAGACCAGACGATATTGACTTACACTCATAGGACAGAAAATCAAAATCGGCATATATACAAACTTATGCAATGGATATGGGCTTTAAATGAAGATAGCAAAGCAGTATTTAATTCTTTAACTTGGAAATCTGGAAATATTTTTACTCAAATTATTCTTAAGCTTATGTTTAAGAAATCTGAGCCTACTGCCCAAGATCATATTAAAGAAATGATGGAAAATATGGCAACTTATCAAACTCAAATTGATACTGTTCTAAATGAACCAATTTTAGTCAATGACACAACTTTGCCAGCAATTAGAACTTTTGCAAGATTGACTTCCAATAACCTAAATGATTACACACGCTGGATAAAAAAATACGATACTTTAAGTGCGAGTATAATTAAATCCATGCAGATTCGGATTAAAAAATGGGATTACTTACCCTTGATTTCCATTGTAATGCCAACTTATAATCCAGATGAAAAATGGCTAAGAGCAGCAATCGAATCAGTAGTGAAACAGGTTTATCAAAATTGGGAACTATGTATTGCCGACGACGCTTCGACCGAACCACATGTACGTAAAGTTTTAGAAGAATATGTTAAGTGTGATACAAGAATCAAAGTAACTTTTAGGGCTAAAAATGGCCATATTTCAGCAGCTTCCAATACTGCTCTTGAGTTAGTAACTGGTGAATTTATAGCTCTTTTAGATCATGATGACAACTTACCTAAACATGCTTTATTTTGGTTAGTAACAGATATTATTGAAAATCCTAATGCCATGCTGTGGTATTCCGATGAAGATAAAATTAATGAGCAGAATGAACGTTTTGAACCATATTTCAAACCAGATTGGAACTATGATTTATTTTTATCTCATAATATGATCAGTCATTTAGGCGTTTATCGAACTTCCATAATAACAGAGGTAGGTGGGTTTCGGGAAGGTTATGAAGGTTCGCAGGACTATGATCTGGCATTGCGGGTTATTGAAAAAATTAGTGAAGAACAAATTCGGCATATTCCTCGTGTATTATATAATTGGCGAGCGTTAAGTAGTAGCACTGCTAGTTGTTCAGAAGCAAAACCTTATGCTATTAAAGCAGCCCAGAAAACGCTTACTGACCATTTGGAGCGCCAAAGTATTCAGGCAGAAGTTAGCGAAGCTTTGGAAGCACCCGGCATGACAAGGGTAAAATACTTATTACCAGATAAGTTGCCTTTAGTAAGTTTAATCATTCCGACTCATAATGGTTTAGATTTGTTACGTTGTTGTATAGATAGTATTTTTGATAAAACAGATTACTCAAATTTTGAAATAATTGTAGTAAATAACAATAGTGATGATTCAGCAACTTTATCTTATTTAGAGCAATTGAGAGGCAAGCAACAAGTACAAGTTATTGATTATCCGTTCCCTTTTAACTACGCAGCTATTAATAATATGGCGGTTAAACAGGCGAATGGAGAAATTATTGGATTATTAAACAATGATTTAGAAGTAATTAATCCTGAATGGTTAACCGAAATGGTAAGCCATGTTTTGCGGTCTGAAGTTGGTATTGTAGGAGCAAGATTATGGTATCCTAACAATACTTTACAGCATGGTGGAGTAATAGTTGGATTAGGAGGTATTGCTGGACATGCTCATAGGGAAATCCAACGCACTGATCCGGGTTATTTTGGTAGAGCGGTTTTATTGCAAAATTTTTCGGCTGTTACTGCTGCTTGCATGTTAATTCAAAAAGCTAATTTTCTTGCTGTTGGCGGTTTAGATGCAGATAATCTTACAGTTGCATTTAATGATGTTGATTTATGTTTAAAAATAAGAGAACAAGGTTTGCGAATTGTTTGGACTCCATATGCTGAATTATATCATTATGAATCTGCTAGCAGGGGCAGTGATAATAGTCCAGATAAAGCTAGACGATTTCAAGCCGAAATTAGTTATATGGAAACTCGTTGGCGGAATTTATTGCTCAATGATCCGGCATATAATCCAAATTTAACATTGATTGCTACTGAGCCTCCGTTTGTATTAGCATGGCCGCCTAGAATGGAATTGATTAGCTAATACGATATTGTAATTTTTTTTATCTGAAGTTGTATATAATATTATAAAATCTGTTAGAATAATGATTTGCGAAGTTAGATTATTAATTAAGAAGATATTTATGTTCATCAATTGGCCAATTGGCATTTATGTTTTAAAAAATTTATTAAGATTTAGTGTTGGTATATTGTTAATGGCGATGTTATCCGTTGTATCGGCGGATGTTCGTTTGTTTAATTTAAGTACTCGCGCACCTATTCAAGGTGGTGCTAATGATGTGATTGCTGGTTTTATTATTGAAGGTACTGGCAGTCAAACTGTCTTTATTAAAGGCATCGGTATGGAAGCTGGT
>DAOUSR010000023.1 GCA_030627125.1 Thioploca sp. | reverse complement strand
TGAACTTTTTTAATAATAATATGTGAAGAGAAAAAATTTGTGTATAATATCAAGATAAATCTTAGACTCTGAATTATAGGACTATTAAAATGCACGCTCAATGTCCCCATTGTCAAACCATATTTCGTGTCACAGCAGCACATCTGAATATTGCTCAGGGACATGTCCGTTGTAGTCACTGCCGTAGTATTTTTAATGCAACTAATTATTTACTTAGCCAATTACCTAAACAAGCTGGTGCTAAGCAAACCAATGATTTTCAGGAAGAAGAAGTCCCAGAATTATTGGAAGAAGATATTTATGAAGAAGGCCGCTCTTGGAGTTCATTCTTTTTTTGGGTGTTGATGGTAATTTTATTTTCTGCAATGTTAGCTGGTCAATACATGTGGTATTGGCAACCAGATAAAGTTTTGCAACATCAGGAAGTGCGGCCTTGGTTAGAAAAACTTTGTTATAATCTCCTTTGTGATTTACCACCAACTTATGATACTGCAAGTTTATTGATGCAAGATCATATTGCTCAAGTCCATCCTGAAGTTGATAATACGATACAATTTGACGCAACTTTTACTAACACAGCTACTTTTCCTCAACCTTATCCAGATTTACAGCTAATTTTTGAAGATTATAATGGTATGCCACTTGCTCAACGGGTTTTTAACGCAACTGAATATTTGCAACAGCCTTTAAAAATTGAACAGCAGATTAGACCGCAAGCATCAGTACATATTAAGTTAGAATTATCAAATATGGCTAATTTTATTGAAGGTAATACTGTGGTCGCTGGTTATCATTTTGAGTTCTTTTAGATATGAAAACAATATTTTATATGCTTATATTTGGTAACTGTTACCCATAATATGTTGACCAGTTGTAGTTTTTCTAAGTCAAAACATTATAGTAGCAGTGTGGTTCAATATCTTTATCCAGATAAAAAACCAATTAGAAACTCCGAAGATTCCTGCTCTAGTTCTGCCTTTAAGAATCAGAGTATTTTTAAATTATTTCGTTCTAATTCAGGATTTTCTATTTTTTTAAAGAATTTTATATTTATTAATAATTAAGTATTCATAATTAAGAATTGCTATAACCAGTTCCTTGCGATTAAATGAATTATCTCCATATTTACAATTATTAACTTGAATTTAATGCTTCTGAATAATTAAGTTTTTAAGTAAAATTTTAGGAATTTTAACCCTTTTAAATTATCATGAGTCCAGTATTCACTATTCATCCGCAAAATCCACAATTACGTTTAATAAATCAAGCAGTTTCCATAATACGTTCTGGTGGTGTAATCGTATATCCTACTGATTCTTGTTATGCTCTTGGTTGTCATATTGGTGACAAAACAGCAATGGAAAAAATCAGCAACATTCGTCAAACTGATAAAGAACACAATTTTACGTTAGTTTGTTGTGATTTATCGGAAATCGGGACTTATGCTAAAATTAACAATACCGCTTTTCGCTTAATGAAATCTTTAACTCCTGGTCCTTACACATTTATTTTACAAGCCAGCCACGAAGTTCCACGTCGATTGCAAAATTCTAAGCGTAAAACGATTGGAGTTCGAGTACCAGATAATCCCATTGTGCAAGCATTATTGGATACGTTAGGAGAACCAATTATGAGTTCTACCTTAATCATGCCAGGTAAAAACGTACCTGAAACGGAACCAGATAAAATAACCAAGTTACTGGAAAAATATGTTGATTTAATTATAGATGGTGGTAATTGTGGATTGGAACCAACCACAGTAATTAATATAATGACCGAACCTCCTCAAATACTTCGACATGGCAAAGGTAATGTTGAAACCTTATAAAATTAGAGTGATATAAATTATGGAAGAACTTTCTCTGTTACAAAAAATAGCAGTATGGATATTGCCGATTTTATTTGCCATTACTGCCCATGAAGCTGCTCATGCTTGGTCAGCTGCTAAACTTGGTGATGACACTGCTCAACGATTAGGCCGAGTTACTTTAAACCCAATTAAACATATCGATTTGATGGGGACAATCGTTATACCTTTAGTTATGCTTATGGTAAGTGGTTTTGTATTTGGTTGGGCCAAACCAGTACCAGTCCAATTTCACCGCTTACGAAAATTACGGCGTGATACTGCATTAGTAGCATTAGCTGGTCCGGGAGCTAATTTAATAATGGCAATTTTGTGGGCTATTATAGGTAAAATTGGACTATATTTTCTCCATTCCGGTTATGAACCAGCTTTATTTTTAGTTTTAATGGGTAGTGCTGGCATCTTAATCAATGTAATACTAATGGTATTGAATTTATTACCAATTTTACCATTAGATGGTGGGCGGGTTTTACACAGCTCTTTGCCTAATGAATTAGCAAAATCATTTGAAAAATTAGAACCTTATGGTTTAATTATCTTGGTTGCTTTATTAGTCACTGGGTTTTTAGAAAATATTATGCTACCTTTGATTAATTTAGTTTATCAACCGTTATTGTGGTTGGCTGGTTTATGATCTATACGATATTATAGTAATATTTCCATACTTATATACCATATATAATAGGTAATAAGAAATGAGTTATAGCAAAGATTTAAGAAGAAGCATAATAAATTTTGTAATTTCAAAAAACATAAGAAGATCAAGTAAAATATTTGGTGTACAATAATGGGTAATTCAAAAAAAATGGGAAATGCCATAGTTATGTTTTACTCAACCATCTTTTTTAAACTATACATCATCTCAAGAGCTTGTTTTGGACTCATTTCGTCTGGTGATAATTGTTTAATTTTATCCACAACTGGATTTTGAACTGGCGGTTGCGATAAAACCAATTCCGTTTGATGAGCTACTATTTGTAACTTTTGAGCTTCCAATTGTTGCAGATGTTTTTTAGCTTGAGCAACTACTATTTTAGGAACTCCAGCCAATAACGCTACCTGCAAACCATAACTTTTACTCGCTGGCCCATCCTTTACTGAGTGCATAAAAATCAACTTATCATCTTGTTCTACCGCATCTAAATGCACATTCACAACATTATGTAAGCTGTCTGGCAACCGAGTTAATTCAAAATAATGAGTGGCAAACAAAGTGTAAGCATTGGTTTTTTGGGCCAAATATTCAGCACAAGCCCAAGCCAAAGATAAACCATCAAAAGTGCTAGTACCTCGTCCCACTTCATCCATCAATACCAAACTATTTTTGGTAGCATTATGTAAAATATTAGCAGTTTCAGTCATTTCCACCATAAAAGTCGAACGGCCACCAGCCAAATCATCACTAGCTCCAATCCGAGTGAAAATTGCATCAATCGGGCCGATGGTAGCTTGTTGGGCGGGTACAAAACTCCCAATATGAGCCAGCAACACTATCAACGCAGTCTGTCGCATATAAACTGATTTACCCGACATATTACCGCCAGTAATCAATAGCATACAACGTTTCCGATCCATTGTTAAATCATTCGGCATAAAAGGTTCGTCCTGCACTGCTTCTACCACTAAATGGCGACCTTCGATGATTTCAATCTGTTCTTTAGGAGTGAATTGCGGGGGATACAACTTTAAAGTATCGGCTCGTTCAGCAAAATTATTCAGCACATCCAACTCAGCCAAAGCTGCACTACAAACTTGTAATTCTGCTAATGATTCCAACAATTTATCTAACAACAACTCATATAAATACTTTTCTCGATTTAACGCTCGGCCTCTAGCACTTAAAACCCTGTCCTCAAATCCCTTCAATTCATCGGTGATATAACGTTCTGCGGCTTTCAAAGTTTGGCGGCGGATATAATTGCTAGGAGCTTTAGCGGCTTGAGTACGACTGATTTCAATATAATAACCATGTATCTTGTTAAAACCAACTTTTAAGTTAGAAATCCCAGTCCGTTCCCGTTCCCGATTTTCCAAGTCTAATAAATACTGCCCAGCATTTTCGCTTAAACTTCGTAATTCATCCAATTCTTTATCATAACGCCCAGCAATCACGCCACCATCTCGCAATAACATCGGTGGTTTTTCCATAATTGCGGCTTGTAACAAACGTTGGTAAATTGGGAAAGTGGCAATTTTTTGGGCTAATTTTTGTAAATACGGATTTTGTAATTGTTGCAATTGTTGCTGCAAACTTGGCAATTCTCCTAACGCCGTTCTAAGTTGAGCCAAATCTCTGGGCCGGGCTGATTTCAATGCGATCCGAGTTAAAATACGTTCAATATCTCCAATCGTGCGGAGTTGGTGATAGATTGCGTCAATGCTCTGCTGGGTCAATAACGTGTTGATACTATTATGCCGAGCTTGCAACATTTCTATATTACGCAATGGCCGATGTAACCAACGCCGCAACATCCGCCCTCCCATTGGAGTAGCACATTCATCCATGATATTGACCAAAGTATGCTCACGTTTACCCAACAATCGACTGTCAAGTTCTAAATTTCTGCGACTAGCAACATCTAGGAAAATACTATCTTCACGCCGTTCCCAGTATAAACCTTGAATGTGCGGTAAATTACTCTGTTGAGTTTCTCGAGCATATTGCAGCAGACAACCAGCCGCCCGTAATGCTGTGGTCAAATGTTCGCAACCAAAACCGGATAAATCTTTAGTGCCGAATTGTTGTACCAGTAAACGTTGAGCTGTATCTAGTTCAAAATACCAAGGTGGTTGTTTGCGGATTGGGAATTTGGGTAATTTAAATTGGCTGGTTTCACTGATTAATAGTTCTGCTGGTTTTAACCTTTCCAATTCGCTATGCAATAGAGTCTGGCCTGCTATTTCAAACAATGCAAACCGACCGCTGGCTAAATCAAGGGTAGCAATGCCCACTACATCTTCAAGTAGATGGATTGCTACTAATAAGCTTTCCTGCCGTTCATCCAACAATGCTTCATCGGTTAAAGTGCCGGGGGTGATGACTCGGGTTACTTTACGTTCAACTAAACCTTTGCTGGTTGCTGGATCGCCTACCTGTTCACAAATAACTGCTGATTCACCCTGCCGTACCAATTTAACTAGATAGTTTTCAATCGCATGGAATGGTACTCCGGCCATCGGAATACTGTCAGCATTTTTTTTACTGCGGGAAGTCAGAGTAATGTCTAACAAACGAGCGGCTTTTTCTGCATCAGCAAAAAACAGTTCATAAAAATCCCCCATGCGAAAAAATACCAGCATATCAGGATATTCCTGCTTAATGCCTAAATATTGCTGCATTGCTGGCGTGTGTTCAGTTGTCATATTTATTCCAAATATTTTTTAATTTTGTAGGTAAATTTAAGATATTAGCATTATAAATCATAATATTATGTATAATTAATGAGGGTTAGGGTAACCACAAGGGATTACCCCTACAAAATAATAATGTTATGTATAATTAATGAAAATTAGGGTAACCACAAGGGATTACCCCTACAAAATAATAAAATTTTGTTATATCTATTCCATCACCATAAAACCCAAACTAACAAAATTCCAAAAGCAAACCATTGGACACAACATATTTTAGAACGTTTCCTATGTCCCTTACAATTACACGCTCCCGTATACCACAAATTTAATAAAACAAAAGCTAATAACGACCAACCAAAACACCATAAAATTAATTTTAATCCGATACCCATCTTTGAAATCCGTTAACGTATTATTTGTAATAGAATTTTGTATGTAATTGCAACGCTGTGATATATAGCAATTCTTAAATTATGAATGCTTAATTCTTAATGAACTTCAAGATAAATATCAAATTCTTAACTTGCATTAATATAACATATTCAATTGGGAAATGCTATATTTTGTCTTCCATTTTCATCATACTACCTTCTAATTTCACAATACTATTATTGCCTGCTCTCTTTCTTATTAATACATCACAATAAACATCTTACTCTAGCAATGCTTAATTAAGAATTGCTATAACAGTGTATAAAATTTATTAATATATTTTAATGGGATTTATACGCAAAATTGCTGACTACCCATACTTGCAAAACTATGGAATATGGATTATATTGTATCAATATGACTATGATGACTCAATTTTTAAATAGTTTATAATCTTATTTAAATTAAATATTTACAACCAAAAACTGTTACCCATTTAGGAACCATAATGACTGAATTTGAAGGCCAAATATGGACTTTTCAAAATAATGATGAAATTAATTTTATTTGTACTACTAAACGAGTTAAAAATAAGGTTCAAGCACTGAATGAAAAAGGACGTGAATTACGGGTTTCTAAGGATAAATTATTGTGGCAACACCCAACTATAGTTAAAGAACCTAATGATTGGAGTAGCAACTTAGCAATAATTAAAATTGCTGTAAATTCAATCTGTAAAGAGATTGATATAGTTTTATTATGGGAAACAGCTTTAGAATTAGAAATTTCTGCGATTGATGAATTCATAGACTTATATTTTGGTGGAGAGATTACTACTGAGAAAAGAGCAGCCGTTTGGAATACATTAGTTGAAAATAGATTATATTTCAAACGTAAAGGCCAAGAATGGGAAGCTCGTACTGCTAAACAAGTTCAAGAATTAAAAGATCAAAAAGAACAAGGAATAAAACGAGAAAAATCTCAAGAATTAGCTGAAGAATGGTTACAACAAATATCTAAGAATCCTTTACCGGCACTAAATAATTTTAAAATAATAAAGATACCAGAGGAAGTTACACTATTTGTAGAACGTTTAGAAAACTGGTTACGAGGTAGTGCTGATAAAGAATTGGAAGAATTAATTGGCAGAATTGCTAATTCTGTGAGACTTGTTCCTCGTGAATTAGTATTTGAAATATTACAAAAAACTGGTCGTTTACCTCTTGATGCAGATCGAGATATTATAGTGGCTGGTTTAAAAACAGAATTTTCAACTGCTATTAATGAAGCAGCCCAAGCAATTCAAATTTGGCAACCAACTACAGAGCAAACTATTACTGACTTATTGTTTAGTATTGACGATGAAGAAACTCGTGAAGTTGACGATGCGATAAGAATTGACAAGGATGGCGAATTTTGGAAGCTAACAATAGCAATTGCTAATCCAGCTAGTGTGATTCATAGTGGAGATATTTTGGATCGTGAAGCAATGCGGCGTGGTACAACAGTATATTTGCCTACTCAAACTGTATTGATGTTGCCAGAACATATTTCTTGTAATATTGCTAGTTTAACATCAGACCAGGTACGTTCTGCACTAATAATAAGAGTGTGGCTAGATGAACAAGGACAGATTACCAACAGCGAAATTAGTAGAGAAGCAATTCGAGTATTAAAACGTTTAAATTACAGTGATGCTGATATCTTGCTTGCTCAAGGTGAAGATGATACAGCGCAACGTTTACAAGAATTATTGCATTGTGCCAAACAATTACAAGCTCAACGCCGAGTCGATGGAGCTTTCACTTTACAACGGCCTGAATATAAAATCAAAGTCAATGCGGGCGAAGTAACTGTTGATATGATTGATACAAATTCTCCTAGTAGGTTGTTAATAGCAGAAATGATGATTTTGGCTAATCAAATTGCGGCCAAATATGCTTATCTCCATCAAATCCCCTTGATTTATCGAACTCAAGACCCTCCTACTGAGCCTATCACTGAAACAATGACCTCTGATCCGTTAGCTTTATATAAAATTCGGAAGTTATTGGGTCGTTCTTCTTTGTCTTTACAGCCTGGCGGACATAGTGGTCTAGGTTTATCTATGTATACCCAATTAACTTCACCTTTGCGACGGTTTGCAGATTTGGTAATGCAACGCCAATTGATGGCCCATTTTGTGGGGGAAGAATTGCCATATGATAAAGATGAATTATTAAAAGTATTGGAGACAGCTGACCGAACAGCTCGTGCTGCTAGGCAGATTGAGGGTGAATCTAAAAAACGTTGGTTTCTGCAATATTTGAAACAGTCTCACAGCAACAAACATTTAGAAGCTCTTATTGTTGCTGAAGTTAAAGGCGGCTATAAAGCTGAACTACAACCTTGGGGAGTGGATGCATATTTGGCAACAACTAATTCTTTACTTACTGGTCAATACGTCACCGTAATAGCTGAAAAAATTCGGGTAAAAGCTGGTAATGTACGTTTGAGATTAATTAAATAACTTATTCTTAAGGTCTAACTAATCACCTGTGATGTTCTGCGAACGTTATAAAATTTTAGTGAAATTCCGCTTTTTGCTTTACTATTCAGAACTGTATTTTTACTACAAAATGGTCATTTCCTTGCCAAATTATTTTTAATCTTTTTAACTATCTAGCTTGACAAGGAACAGATTATCTACTTCTTTAAAAGTGTAATATCAGATATTAATATGATTTACATTAACGGCATTTATCTTGAAAGAATTTGTTTTGTATTTTTGTTAGTGCTTTTACTCCCATAGATAATTGTTTGAGTAATTTAGAGCAACTACATCCATTACAAGATTTATCTTTAACTTCTGGAATTTTGGTTACAATTTTTTCTGGCTTTGGAATTGATTTTACGTCCGTTTTTTCTTTAGTTATTGCTGGCTTTACTTTAGGCTTTACTTTCGGTTTTACTTTCGGTTTTACTTTCGGTTTTACTTTCGGTTTTACTTTATGTCTTACTTTAGGCTTTACTTTAGGCTTTACTTTCGGTTTTATTTTCTGTTTTAATTTAGGTTTTGTCTTATTTTTAGTAATTGCTGTTTTTAAACTATTTCTTAAATTAATCGCAATTTCAGAATTTCGATTCACTGTTTCTAAACGGGCAAGATATGATTTTGCTTTATTTAGTTTATTCTGTTTTAAAGCCCTTTCCATCCATACCTTATAACGTTTTTCTATTGCATGCAGACCCGCTTTAGCATCAAGGTTACCGGAATCTTTTTTCAACACTTTACGATAGCAAGATAATGCTGTACCAGGACTACCGGTAGTAAGACGATTAGCCTCAAAATGTTTTCGACATTGCTGGAGTAAGTTGGCAATTTTAGGTTTAGTATTATTTATCGAATTTGCACTGGTTGAGCTGTACAAATGAGTTGAAATCCTATTTTCTGAATAACGTTTATTATTACGTGCTACAGTAAGCAATTGTTCTAATAGGACAATAGTTTTTTTATTAATCTCAACATCTTCTTTGAGTAATATCAATTCTAATGCTTCATCTATATGATACCTAAGTAAATTATTTTGCACTTTAGGTATTACAAATAGTTCTTTTTGTACTTCTTTAACAGTGATCAATTGGTTAAGTCGGTTAATGATTTTCTCTTTATCATATCCGCTTAAATCAATAATAATATCCTTTTGTTGTTGATGCAAAGATAAAATATATTGTAATTGTTCTCGTTCTTTGGAAGGACTTGGTAATATAGTTTGCCATTCTGATAGCAATCCTTCAACTTGTTGATAATCTTTTTCTGTAAGAGCATAATTAATTCCTTCTATATACATAGCTTGTAAATTAAGATCATCTGTAGGTAAAGAAGTTCCAACTTGAGCAATTTTTTGGCGAGTTTTAGCTACACAACTAATTCTATCCAACAGTGGAAGCAATGTCTGTTCTAAACAGTCGACATATTGCTTAGTTAAATCCGCCAAACGTTGCTGTTTATTGTTTTGAATTTTTGTATATAAATCAGTCAATTCTTGTGAATTAGGATATTTATTTTTGAGTACATCTAATAATGCAAGAGCTTCATCAAAATTATCCTGTTCAACATTAGTTTGTATTTTAGGTTTATAGTTGGTTATTAAGGTTGAATAATTATCGGTTAAAAGGATATTCTCAATATTATTATCATATACTTCTAACTGAGAAAAAATAGATTTATTAGTATCTTGTAAATATAAATCCACTACTGCCTTGGAAATGTTTTTATCCGCAAGAACCTGCTGTTGAATTTTAATATCAGCAGTTTCCAACGTTTCGAGTGCCGTTTTATCTCCTTGTAAAATAGTAGTTTGAATTTGCTTATATTCTTGTCCAACTTGTTCTATGGTAAACAAGAAGACAATAGTGATTGCTGACAAAATTAAAACAAAGATTCCCATTAATAATAGAGGAATTTTTTGAGTGGATTGCATTATTTTATCCTTATCATTGAATTTATTACTAAAAGAAGCAATAATCTTAGTATGTGATTTAGTGATGGTATGAATGAAATCATTAGCTTTAAACCAAAAATGCTTGGGTGTAACTGGTTTAAAATTAGCAGAATCATAGATAAAACGTCTATTAGGATTTTTTAGTACATAATATGCATAATGTTAGAAAGCATAATTGAGAAATTTTTAGAGTTAATGCGAGGGTTCTAAATTTTCATACTGATATTATGACAAGAAGGTCTAAGAACATATATTCTAAGGAGAAAGAATTCTTTCTCCCTTAATAATTATTGCTTACGGATTATGTTTAAGCCTTTCAATAGATTAAGAGCTTCATAAACTTCATAATCTTTTTTCACCAATGGTTCTTCTTCAGAATCTTTGGTAGAATCCTCCTTAATCTTGGCTTTTTTATCCTTATTATCTAAATGTCGGTTTAAATCAGCTTCCGTAATTCTATTAGATTCTTTTTCCACTGAAGCAATTTCAACTTTACTTAGTAAAATATCAGGTTGAATACCTTCCGCTTGGATAGAACGACCTAACGGAGTAAAGTAGCGTGCTGTTGTAAGCTTCAAAGCAGCATCATTATTCATAGGTAATATAGTTTGAACCGAACCTTTCCCAAAAGTTTTAGTACCCATAATTATTGCTCGTCTGTGATCTTGCAAAGCTCCAGCGACAATTTCTGATGCAGAAGCAGAACCACTATTGACTAACACTACTATTGGAATGCCATCGACTAAATCATTTGGATGAGCTTTAAATCTCAATGAAGAATCAATAACTCGTCCTTCAGTATATACAATAAGTCCACTTTTTAAAAAGGCATCTGATACTGATACTGCTGCTTTTAATACCCCGCCCGGATTATTACGTAAATCCAATACCAATCCTTTAAGACCAATGGTTTTATTTTCTTCCTTCAAAGTTTTAATAGCTTTTTCTAAGTCATTAGCTGTTGGAGTTTGAAAGTGGCTGATACGCACATAAATATAACCCGGTTCTAAAGTACGACTCTTAACACTTTTTACTTGGATAATAGCTCGAGTTATAGTTAAAACTATTGGTTTATCTTCATTTTCACGCACAATAGTTAAATTGATATTAGTATCCGGTTCACCCCGCATGATTTTAACCGCATCATTTAAAGTCATACCTTTTACTGGTGTGTCATTCAAACGTACGATTAAATCACCAGCTTGAACTCCTGCTTTTTGGGCTGGCGTATCATCAATTGGGGCAATAACTTTAACAAAACCGTTATCCATTCCAACTTCAATACCTAAACCACCAAATTCTCCGGTAGTACCAATTTGTAATTCCCGAAAAGTTTCCGGGTCTAAATAACCCGAATGAGGATCAAGCCCACTCAACATTCCTTGAATGGCACTTTCCAATAAATCTTTATCTTCAACTTCTTCAACATAATCTGTTTTAATTTTATCAAAGATCTCGGTAAAAGTACGCAAGTCCTCATAAGGAATAGAAGAATTAACTTGACTACGATTGGCAAATACAGTAGTGCCAATCGCAATGAAAGAACCAAGAATTGCACCCATCAATAAAGTAGGTAAATAACGAAATATAATTTTCATCTTATTGCTCCGCAGATAAATTGTATCAAATTTACACTAACTCTGAATCTAATATATTCACTGTAAATTTAAATTGTTACTTAAAATTATTTTTTAACGTATTAAATATCGTTCATATTAATATTAGCTGGTTGTCTTTCTGCTATGTCATTCAAACGAAAATCAAATATGAAGTTTTTATAACCAACGTTATATTATAAATTATGGTAGATTTTACACTTTTATTCCAAAACTAACAAGGTTTTGGTTCAAATTAATAACCTAGTTAAATTAACGCAACCATTTTTTGGGAGATTGTGGGATACCCTGTTGCCGAATTTCAAAATATAAAGCTGGGGTTGCACGCCCACCACTTGCACCAATAGTAGAGATAATATCACCAGTTTTTACCCAATCACCTATTTTAATATATAGGCTTTGATTATGAGCATATAAACTCATATAACCACCACCATGATCAATAATCACCAATAAACCAAGATTACGAAACCATTGAGCAAAAACCACTCTTCCCCAAGCAACAGCACGCACTTTAGTTCCTTTTGCAGCCTTAATTAAAATTCCCTGCCATTTTAAATGTCCAACTGATTGTTGACCAAAATTTTTGATAATTTTACCTTTAACTGGATAAGGTAATTGACCTTTGAGTTGCCCAAATGAATTATACCAACCAATCGGCTGAGGAATGCTTTTAAAACCTTCTTCTAAAGTACCAAGCAAAGATTGTAGTTGATGTTTATCATCCTGTAATCTAGTGAGTTCTTGATCTTGGTTGTCAAGAGCCTTGGCCAATTTAGCCAAAATTTTATGACGATCTTTATAATTAAGTTCCAATTCAGTTTTTTTGTTCAGTTGGCTATTTACTAATTGGTTCAAGTCAGTGGTTTCAGAATTAATGGTTTGTTTAATATTAGTTAGACTACGTAAAGTAGAATCTATTTCTTTGATTTGAGTAATTCTAGCTTGGTTAAAATAATCATAATAAGTTAATAATCTACCAATAATAAAGGGAGCTTCTTGATTTAACCACAATTTTAAATAGTTTTGATGACCAACAATATAAGCTGCCCGTATTTGTTGGGCTAATCGAGAGCGTTGAGCTACTATTTTATCTTGTAAAACAATCTGTTGGTTTTGTAAATCAGTTAAACTGTGTTGTTTATCAGTCAATGAACCGTGTAGCATTTCTAAACGTCGTGCAACTTTACCTATATCTTCTTCACTATCTTGTAGTTGTTGTTGTAAACGACCATATTTAGTACGTGTATTATGCATTTGCTGCTGGAGTTTTTGAATACGTAATTCCAACTGACGAAGTTGCTCTTTTGGAGTAGCAGTAGTTGATGTATTTGCTGAAATAACGTTGGTTATTCCAAATAATAGGCACAATAAAAATATACGCATTATCATAAGGATTGGTGATTAATTGATGTGTTGATTGTAACTTGGTTAAACATACTAGATACTATCATGTTAGAAGTCAAGTTAAAATAACGTGAATCAGCAGTTTTAAACGATAGCATTATCTAAATTTATATATTATAGCAATTTTTAGTAGTCCTAAATAAAGTAGTGGCAATACATAAAGTTAAATAATACTAGCATTATAATGATGAATAAAGCACCAAGTCGCTCCAATGTGATTATAAAATTTTTTAGAGTTTTCTAACGAGAAATTCGTTGTCTCATGGTACAATTAAAGCGTTCAATACGATTTGTAAGACCAGTTTCTTCTCCGGTACTCCTAAACAAAGTAGTGTTAAACCTATTAGGTTTTTGAAACTTAGCAAGTTTTGTGAAATAATCACTATATTTAGTTAGGACTAACAATTTCAAATATATCCAAGGAACTCCATATGTTATTATCTCCAGAAAATAGAGCTAAAAAAATATTAGAGCAAGTCATGAACTTAATTGAGGAAAAATTTCCACCAGTTCAGGCTCAACAAATTAAAAGCTTTGCCCAGAATTTTTTTAATGCAGTCATTCCAGAAGATATATTAGAACGAGATAATGTAGAAAATTTATACGGAGCAGCAGTTTTTTACTGGCGGTTTGCTTCTCAGTACCTACCAGAACAAACTAAAATCCAAGTTTATAATCCCCAGTTTGAACAGAATGGTTGGCAATCAGCCCATACTATTGTTAGTATTTTGGTTAAAGATATGCCATTTTTAGCTGATTCTATCCGCATGGCTTTGAATCGACAAGGTTTGGCTGTTCACTTAATGATCCATCCAATTTTAACCACGCAACGAGATGAAACTGGTAAACTAATTGCTATATCACCCACCGGCAAAAAAGAATCTTTAATTCATTTAGAAGTAGACCGCCAGACTGAAAGCTCTATTTTAACCAAGGTAACTGATGAATTAAATCAAGTTCTAGCTGCTGTGCGGGTTGCAGTTGACGATTGGCAAGCTATGCAAGATAAAATGACAGAAGCTTTCCAAGAATTACAAAAGAATCAATCGCCAATTGATAACAATGAAATTAATGAAGTAAGTGATTTTTTACAATGGGCAAAAACGAATCATTTTACTTTTTTAGGTTATCGGGAATATGAACTCGTTTATAAAGATAATACATTGATATTAAAGCGAATAAAAGATACCGGTTTGGGAATATTACGCACCACAGATTCAGATTCGGTTTCACATAATTTTGCTCAATTACCACTCCAATTACGAGAATTAGCTCAAGAACCAAATTTGTTGTTGCTGAATAAAACCAGTACTTTTTCCACGATTCATCGACCAGTGCGGATGGATTACATTGGGATTAAACGGATTAATTCTCAAGGAGTTGCTATTGGAGAGCGACGTTTTTTAGGTCTGTATACTTCTTCAGCTTACCATCAATCTACTTTAGAAATACCAATTATTCGGCAGAAAATTCAACACGTTCTGGCTAATATTAATAACAATCAGTATAACACTTTATTTTATATTTTAGAGACTTATCCGCGTGATGAATTATTTCAAATTGATTTAGAAACTTTGCAACAAACGGTGTTAGGCATTTTACAACTCCAAGAGCAACAACGGCTTCGTTTGTTTGTACATCCAGATAGTTACGGTAGATATTTTTCTTGTCTGGTTTATATACCAAGAGAACGTTATGATACTGCAATTCGGCAACGGATGCAGAACGTGTTACAAGAAGCTTTTGGTGGCACCCATGTTGATTTTAATGTACGATTGACTGAATCAATAGCAGCTCAGATTCATTTTATTGTTTATACTCCGGCTGGGACTTGCGCTCCCAGTGAAATTAAGGAAATAGAACAACAATTAGTAGAAGCCACTCGATCTTGGACTGATAAGCTACATACTGCCTTGATTGAGCATAATGGTGAAGAACAGGGAACATACTTATCTCGTCGCTATGCTAATGTGTTTCCAGTTGCCTATCGCGAGGATTTTTCTGCTCACCATGCCATATATGATATTGATAAAGTGGTGCTTGCAACTAGTACTGATAATATCAGCATGAGTTTATATCGGCCAATTGAAACTTTGGATAACTCTTTGCATTTTAAGCTATTTCATCTGCATAAGCATATTCCTCTGTCTTTAGTATTGCCAATGCTGGAAAATATGGGTGTGAAAGTAATTCAAGAGCGTTCTTACCAAGTGCGGACTGCTAAAAATGTATGGATTCATGACTTTGAATTATTACATCATGAAAGCTCGCTGCCAATAGAACAAGTTAAAGATGCGTTTCAAGCCCTGTTTGCTAAGGTATGGCGACAAGAAGTAAATAATGATGGATTTAATCGTTTGGTGTTATATGCTCAATTGAACTGGCGGGAAATAACTATTTTTCGGGCTTATTGGAAGTACTTACGCCAAACTGGAGCAAATTTTACCCAAGAATATGTGGAACAAGCATTATTAAATAATCCTAAAATTAGCAATTTGTTGTTGGATTTGTTCAATGCTCGTTGTAATCCAGCTAGTGATGATAATTCGGCTAACATAGTTCAAGCTATTGAAGAATCATTGGATTCTATAACAAGTTTAGATGAAGATCGAATTTTACGCCAATTTTTACAGATTATTTTGGCTACTTTACGAACTAATTACTTTCAATCCACAGCAGAACCAAAACCTTATCTAGCTTTTAAATTTGATCCGCATAAAGTGCCTGACTTACCAGAACCACGCCCAATGTTTGAAATTTTTGTCCATTCACCTAGGCTTGAAGGAGTGCATTTGCGAGGTGGCAAAGTCGCACGAGGTGGCTTGCGTTGGTCAGATCGATTGGAAGATTTCCGAACTGAAATACTTGGTTTAGTAAAAGCCCAAATGGTTAAAAATGCAGTGATTGTGCCGGTAGGTTCTAAAGGCGGTTTTGTAGCTAAACAATTGCCAACTGAACGTGATGCAATGCAGAAAGAAGGCATCGAAAGTTATAAAACCTTTATTCGGGGCTTATTAGATTTAACTGATAACATAGTCGATGGTAAAGTTGTGCCACCAGTAGATACGGTTAGACATGATGGGGACGACCCATATTTAGTTGTAGCTGCTGACAAAGGCACTGCAACTTTTTCCGATATTGCTAATGATATTGCTAAAGAATATAATTTTTGGCTTGGGGATGCGTTTGCTTCCGGTGGTTCATCCGGTTATGACCATAAGAAGATGGCAATCACTGCTCGAGGGGGTTGGGAATCTGTCAAACGTCATTTCCGGGCATTGGGAAGAGATATTCAAACTCAAGATTTTACCGTAATTGGTATAGGTGATATGGCTGGCGATGTATTTGGTAATGGTATGTTATTATCTAAACATATCAAACTATTAGCGGCATTTAATCACGCTCATATTTTCTTAGACCCAGAGCCAGATTCTGCGATAAGTTGGGAAGAACGTCAGCGTTTATTTAATTTACCGCATTCTAGTTGGGCAGATTACGATATTAAGTTGCTCTCTGAAGGTGGTGGAGTGTTTTCCCGTAGCCGTAAATCGATCCCTCTATCACTGCAAATCCAAGCCAAGTTGGGTATTACTGCCACAACCTTAACTCCTAATGAATTGATTCGAGCTATTTTAGGTGCAGAAGTTGATCTGTTATGGAATGGTGGAATCGGTACTTACGTCAAAGCCAACAAGGAACATCATATCGAAGTCGGTGATAGAGCTAACGATAATTTACGAGTTAATGGCAAAGATTTACGTTGTAAAGTAATTGGTGAAGGAGGAAATTTAGGTTTTACGCAACAAGGACGAGTTGAATATGCGGTAAATGGTGGATGTATTAATACTGATGCGTTTGATAATTCTGGTGGGGTGGATTGCTCAGATCATGAAGTAAATATCAAAATTTTGTTGAATACCGTAGTTGCCAATGGTGATATGACTTATAAGCAACGGAATAATTTGCTACATGATATGACCGATTCAGTGGCGAATTTAGTTTTACAAAATAATTACTTACAGACTCAAACTCTCAGTATTGGTTTATCGTTAGCCCCATCTTTATTGAATGTACATACACGTTTGATTCGGTATATGGAACGCAATGGCCAACTGAATCGAGAATTAGAATTTTTACCAAATAACAAAACCTTAGCTGAAAGAAAAACTAATCAGCAAGGATTAAATTCACCAGAGTTATGCGTATTGATAGCATATAGTAAAATTACTTTATATCAGGCATTATTAGAATCCAATTTACCGGAAGACACTTATTTTCAAACTGTGTTAACCAATTATTTCCCCACTCCATTATCGGAATGCTTTACTCCTGAAATCTTGCAACATCCTCTGCACCGAGAAATTATTACCACTATTTCAACCAATATGGTAGTTAATCGGGCCAGTGGAGTATTTATTTTTTTATTAAATGAGGAAACCGGCCACACTTCGCCAGATATAGTGCGAGCATTCATGGTAGCTTGGGAAATTTTTGCTATGCAAGATATATGGACAGAAATAGAAGCTTTAGATAATCAGGTCAACGCTCAAGTCCAAATCAGCATGATGATTGATGCTCGCAAACAGGTGGAACGAGTTAGCCGTTGGTTATTACGCTATCATCATTTGGACATAGTGAAGTCAATAGCAACACTACGTCCTGGAGTTGTTAAATTAACCGGAAAACTATCCAGTTTAATTGATGAAACAGATAAAAAGGACTTAGATATATCGAATCGTCACCTAGTTGAGGCTGGAGTGCCAGAATCTCTTGCGATTAAAGTTAATAGTTTACCTTTGTTATTGTCGGTTTTGGATATTGTTGAAATAGCTAGTAATACTGAGACTGAATTAGAACATGTGGCCATTTTGCACTTTAAGTTAGGCACCCAATTTAATTTTGGTTGGTTATTTAATAAAATCAGTGAATTACCACGAGATACTCGATGGACAGCTTTATCTCGTTCAGCTCTGCGGGATGATTTGTATCGTACCCATAGAAAGCTTACTATCGTTGTGTTAAGGACTGATACTACCGAACCACAGGCTCAAATTGAAGCTTGGATGGAACAAAGACAAGCTTGTATAACTAGATGTCAACAAGTATTAGCTGATATTAATAATATTGAAAATCCAGATTTATCAGTGTTATCGGTAGCATTAAGGGAGATTCGGAATTTATTGTGATGGGGTTTAAATTATGGCAATTCTTAATTGGATTATGGATAAAAAATGTTTTGAGATATTGCCTAGTATATAATTAAAAATAATGTTATTAAACCAAGGAGAAAAACTTAATGAAAACTATCTATCAAATAATCATTCTTTTATTAATATGTTTAAATACTTACGCTGAAACAGATTGTACTGCTGTTACGGAAATTTCCCAAATCGAATGTGAGTCTCTATTGCAGCTTTATCACAAAACTGGTGGAAACTACTGGAGAAATAATAACGGTTGGAATATTACTAACACACCTTGTAAATGGTCTGGCGTTACTTGTGAAGACAATAGTGTAATAAAAATTACTTTTGATAATAATAAGATGGTAGGTAAAATACCAAATTTTAATGGTTTATATAATTTACAAGAGCTTTCTCTTACAAGTAACAAATTATCTGGAGAAATACCGGATTTTAGCAATTTACCTAATTTAATAAAAATATCTCTTTCCAGCAATGAATTAGAAGGCAAAATACCTGATTTTGATAATTTACCTAATTTACAAATGCTTTATCTTGATAAAAATATGGTAACAGGTGAAATTCCTAATTTTAGTAATCTGCCTAATTTACATGGGCTTTATCTTAATTTTAATGGATTAACAGGAACAATACCAAATTTTAGCAGTTTGCCTAATTTAAAATGGGCTAATCTAAGTAGTAATAATCTTTCTGGTGAAATACCTAACTTCAGTTACATTCCTAATCTAAAAGCATTTGACATAGAAAACAATAAGCTAACTGGTTCTGTGCCTAATTTTGATGCCTTACCTAATCTGACTAATTTTTATATAGGGAATAGCCAACTAACTGGAACTACTGATTGCAGTATTGTTAGAGGAATATCTCAAATTGAATGCGAATCATTATTACAGTTTTATTATAGTACGGATGGGCCTAATTGGCTTGAAAATGGTGGTTGGAATATTACTAACATGCCTTGTAGTTGGAAAGGAATTACTTGTAACGAAAATGGTATAATTAAAATAGATTTCACATTCTCGTCTAATCAATTTAAAGGAACAATACCAAATTTTAGTGGCTTGCCTCATTTACGTGAATTACAAATTACATATGGCCAATTGACAGGAACTATTCCTGATTTTAGTGGATTACCTAATTTACAAAAGCTTAATCTTAATGGAAATCAATTAACAGGTCAAATACCTGATTTTAGTAAATTACCTAATTTAATAAATCTTTATCTTAGTAGTAATCAATTAGTAGACCAAATACCAAATTTTATTAATTTATCTAATTTACGAGAACTTTATCTTAATGGAAACCAACTGACAAATCAGATACCGAATTTTGATAATTTATTTAAATTACGGATACTTAATCTATCCAATAACAAACTGACAGGACCAATACCTAGTTTTACTGTTTCTTCTGATTTATATGAACTTTATCTTAATAATAATCAACTAATTGGAGAAATACCTGATTTAAGTTTACTAAATTTACATACACTTATTCTCTCTGATAATCAATTGAGCGGTAACACACCAAATTTAAGTAATTTACCTAGATTACAAGAATTATCCATTAAAAATAATAAAATTATCTACACTATTTGTAACTTTATTACGGAAGTTTCTCAAGTTGAATGTGAGTCTTTGCTAAGACTGTATAACAATACTCAAATATGGAAAAAAGACGATGGTTGGAATGTTAGTATGAAACCATGTGATTGGTATGGAGTTACTTGTAAAAATAATAAAGTGATAGAAATAGATTTACGTTACAATGAATTAACAGGTAAAATTCCTAATTTAGATAATTTGCCAAATTTACATACTCTTAAGCTCGGTAATAATCAGTTAGAAGGAGAAATACCAAATTTTAGTAATTTACCTAATTTACACGTACTTAATTTATATAATAACAAATTGACAGGTAATGTTCCTGATTTTAATTCTCTACCAAATTTGCAAAAACTTAATGTTGAAAGAAATCAACTAGCTGGCACTACTGATTGTAACTATGTTAAGGGAATATCTCAAATTGAATGTGAATCCTTATTACAGCTCTATCAAAGTACCAATGGCCTAAATTGGGATAGAAATAATGGTTGGAATTTTACTAATACACCATGTAGTTGGGCTGGTATTACTTGCGATAATAACGGAATAACAAGCATTAAACTATCTTATAATCAACTAACAGGAAAAATTCCTAATTTTATTGGCTTGCCTCATTTGGAATTACTTGATCTTAAATGGAATCAACTGACTGGAGAAATACCTGATTTTAATAATCTACCCAATTTAAAATACCTTTATGTCGAAGACAATCAACTAACTGGAGTCACTAATTGTAATGTTGTCAAAGGAATATCCCAATTAGAATGTGAATCATTGTTAGAACTTTACCATAGTACTGATGGAGCTAATTGGCATAATAATGATGGTTGGAATTTTACTAATACACCTTGTAGTTGGAGAGGAATTATTTGTGAAAATAATAGCGTGGTTAAAATTAGGTTGGCATTTTATTCAGTAGGAGATCCTGTAATTTTTCAAAACGGTAATAATTTAACTGGAACAATTCCTGATTTTAAAAGCCTACCAAATCTACGAGAACTTGATTTTCAAAAAAATTTATTAGTCGGTTCAATTCCTAATTTTAATAATTTATCTAACTTACAAAAGCTTGATCTCGGAGGAAATAAACTAACAGGTGAAATTCCTAATTTTAATAATTTATCTAATTTGAACGAACTTCTTTTAGGTGGTAATCATCTTACAGGAAAAATACCCAATTTTAGCAATTTACCTAATTTACAAAAACTTTTTCTTGGTGCTAATCAATTAGTAGGCAAAATACCTGATTTTAGTAATTTACCTAATTTAGAAATTCTTTTCCTTTCTAACAATCAACTAACAAGCACAATACCTAATTTCAGTAATCTGCCTAATTTACAAAAACTTTATCTTGAAAATAATATGTTAACTGGCCAAATTCCAAATTTTAGCAATTTATCCAAGTTAGAAGGTATCGATATTTCTGATAATCAATTGATGGGAGGAATACCAAATTTTAGTAATTTATCCAAGTTAGAAGGTATCGATATTTCTGATAATCAATTAACTGGCCAAATACCAAATTTTAGCAATTTATCCAAGTTAGAAGGTATCGATATTTCTGATAATCAATTGATGGGAGGAATACCAAATTTTAGTAATTTTTTTAATTTAAGATGGATTGATCTTGCAAATAACCAACTAACCGGAAAAATCCCCAATTTCAATATTATAACTTTACAAGTACTGGAACTCAATAACAATCAATTGACTGGAGAAATACCTGAGTTAGCTGGTTTAACAAATTTAAAAAAACTGATTCTTTCCAACAATCAATTAACTGGACCAGTGCCTGATATTAATAATTTACTAAGTTTAGATACGATTAAAATTTCTGGAAATAAATTAACCGGAACAACTGATTGCAATAATGTTACGGAAATTTCCCAAACCGAATGCGACTATTTATTACAATTTTACCATAACATGGATGGGGATAATTGGGATAAAAACTATGGTTGGGATATAACTAATATGCCTTGTAGTTGGCAAGGTATTACCTGTGAAAACGATAATGTAGTAGAAATTTCTCTCAGTGGTAATTATATGGAAGGTCCAATACCTGATTTCAGTGGTTTGCCTAACTTGAAAAATATTGACCTTAAATATAATGGACTGACAGGCTCGATACCAGATTTTAAAAATTTACCTAATTTACGAAAACTTGAGCTTACAGCCAATTTATTGACAGGTGAAATACCGAATTTTAGTAATTTGTCCAAATTGAAATATCTTGATCTTAGTTATAATTCCCTGACAGGTCCAATACCTGATTTCAATCATTTACCTAATAAATATGGCTTTAAATTTCAGAATAACCAACTAACCACAATACAAATATTTAACCAAAGAAATAGTTATCATCATGGCGAAAGCATTAAAATAGGGTTGATAGAAACGTTTAGCAAAGATTATGACTTATACGTAGTAATATTATTACCAAATGGTACTGACTTTATTGCTTTGGAAAAACTTAACCAATTTGCTTCACTAAATCAACCTCGAAAATGGTCAACTTCAAGAAAATTCGAACAACAACCTATTTCAGTGGAACAAATTCATAGATGGTTAGCAGAAGAAAAAACAATCGTATTAGTAGATTCAACCTTACCAACAGATATAGCAACTGGTGAATACTGTATCTATGGAATTTTATCTCCTAAAGACAAACCTGTTTTGGAAGTAGAAGAACAATGGGTTATGGATAAAAAATGTTTTGAGGTTAAGCAATATCTATTATATAATATATTCCAATTAAATAAAATGTATTGTTACGAATTAAATGACTGATATTTATATTGAAGTTCATTAAGCATTAAGAATTGCCATACATCTTCAATGTTTTATTCTAGAATTTCAACTTACCTTATCTTAGTAATTGGATAAAACATGGAAACAATAATTATAATATTCGTTATCTATATGATATATACCATAATAAAAGGTGTTTTATTTAACAAAAAACCAACACACATTGAAGCAGAAGATTTTGAAGTACTCAATAACAGCATATTTTATACTGCACCCAACCGTTATGACTTGCAAAATGGTGAGCTTGCTAAATGGTATGGAAAAGGCCAGAGTGTTAATGTACAAGGTTATGATATTGCTGATGGTATGGTATACGTCGGAGAGACATTACCTAATCTTGATGAGTATGAAAATGATGCTTGTCTAATCAATCCAAAACTTGAAATATCTTTATTTGAGCCTATTGACGAACGAACTGAATATTGGCCACAATATGCTTATATATCAGAAAAATGTCGTTACAATTATTTAAAATGGCTAATAAATGGACGTTGTGATCCTAAAATAAGTATTGGGTATGTTTTTCTGTTCTTTTATGGCCTTGAACGCCGTTTATTTGTTGATGGCCAGCAAGAAGGTATATCTGCAACTGAACAAACAGAAATTATTGATGAAGTAAACCGTCTTCTCGAAATTTATGGCAGTAATGATTCATTTTTTCAATATGCACATAATTTTCTAGCAATTAGCTCTCTTATCTATAAAACTAAAATTCCAGACCATATAAACCTTGATAATCGCTTAGAATCATCATTTCAGGTTTTATTAGCACAATATGTGATCGCAAAAAAAGCAATTTCAGCAGATATGGCACTCCAATGGATAGCTTTGCGTCCTGAATTTAGTTTAAAAACTCCAGCTAGGCGTTGTGAGAAAGAATTTAAGGAGTTATTTGCTATTAAATACCAGAAAGAATTTGCCAATGGATTAATTATCAAACCAAATAAAACTCTTTTAAAACTTAAATATCATGTAGCTAACCCATCTTTGCGGTACGGTTTAAATCTAAAAATTCCAGAACTTCCCAATCCATTTATCTTAAAAGCACCACTGAAAAAGATTAATATGTTAGTAGAGGAATGTACCGTTGAATTGGAACCATATAGCCGTTTTATCAGATGCAAAGACAATAGTCCAGATTCATTAGCTGCACTTGCATTGTTACCAAAAGAATTAACCCATTCATCTGTTGACAAAGTGCAAACTCGCCTCACGCAAATTTGTACAGAACCTCCTAAGTTAATTTCTTTAAAATTGCTTTATGAAATATTTGAGAAAACGATACCAGCAAAAATCAGTAAAAAAGAAGCGGAAAATTTTGTTACATTGGTTGAAAATATTGGGTTTGGAATAGTACCGAATGTACGTTTATATAATATTAAACCCGATACTGAGGTAATCATATTTCCGCAAAAGCTTAGTTTTAAACCATCAAAAGAATTTCACACGATAAGTATAATTATTCATTTAGGAGCTAGTCAGATTGATGATAATGTATCTCCAGAAAAGGAAAAAATACTGCAAAAATTGATACAAGATAGCAATAAAATAACGGAAATAGAACAAGAATATTTGCTGAAATTTTTGTATTGGTGCCTAAGGGTACCGCAGAAAGTCACAGGTCTTAAGCAAAAATTATCTGCAATCAGTATTACTGAAAAAATTGCTATTAGCCATATTTTAGTTTCAATAGCACATGCGAATAGCTTTATTACCCCAAAAGAAGTTAAACAACTGGAAAAATTATACACCATCCTTGAATTGGATAAAAAACAAGTTACTAGCGATATTCATACTATGGTGAATGAAGTTGTTACAGTTGGTTTATGTGACCGTGAATCAACATTTTCTATTCCAAAACCTATATATTCAGCAGATTCAAATAGCTTTCATTTAAATGAAGAATTAATAAAAGTTCTTGAGGAAGAAACCCATCAAGTTAAGGGAGTACTTGAAGGTATTTTTTCTGAATCGGATGAAATTGAACCTGAAATACCTCCTGCAAACAATCCACTCACATCATTAGATCAAGCTCATCAACATCTTTTTAATCAATTGCTTACCCAAGAAACTTGGGACAAAATTGCTGTCCATAAAATGTGTAAGAAATTAGGATTAATGACTGATGGAGCAATGGAAGTTCTAAATGAATGGGCTTTTGTACATGTAGATGAACCCATTATAGAAGATGGAGAACCTATATATATTGATGTTAATTTAGCAAAGGAAATAATCAATGTCCAATAAACGTCGGCTTCGCCCAAGAGAGCGGGATGCCATTATTCAATCACTGCGTGCCGGAGTAACGCCTCGTACTGGTTTGCAACATATTCAGGTTGGTCGAGTTCGTGAGGTTGAAGCCCTACTAAAAGATATTGAACGAATAACCGATGGCGGATCAGTTTTTCGGCTTATTATTGGAGAGTTTGGTTCTGGTAAGAGTTTTTTTCTGCAATTGATTCGTTTTATCGCACTTGAGAAAGGATTAGTTACTGTCCATGCTGATCTTTCGCCAGACCGAAGAATTCATGCAACTAATGGACAAGCAAGGAATCTATATGCTGAACTCATGCGAAATCTTGCAACCCGCACTAAGCCAGAAGGTAACGCACTAACTAGTGTTGTAGAACGGTTCATTACAGAAGCTAGAAAACAAGCAGATCATACAGATACAAGAGTGGATATAGTTATAAAAGAACGCTTAAGCCACTTATCGGAACTGGTTGGTGGTTATGATTTTGCTAAAGTTATTGCGGCTTATTGGCAAGGATATGAACAGGATAATGAACAGCTTAAATCGGATGCTATTCGTTGGTTGCGAGGAGAATTTACTACTAAAACCGAAGCTCGTAAAGTTTTAGGTGTGAGAACTATTGTTGATGATTCTAGTGTATACGATCATTTTAAACTCATGAGTTTATTTGTTAGGCAGGCTGGTTATAACGGACTTTTAGTGAATCTTGATGAAATGGTCAACCTTTATAAACTTGCTAGTCAAAAAGCTCGAATTTCTAATTATGAGCAAATTTTACGGATGTTGAATGATTGCTTACAAGGTAGTGCTGAACATATAGGTTTTTTGTTGGGTGGAACTCCAGATTTCTTATTTGATCCTCGGAAGGGTCTTTACAGCTATGAAGCATTGCATTCTCGCTTGGCTGAAAATTCTTTTGCTAAAACGGCAGGAGTTATTGACTATTCTGCTCCTATATTACATTTGGCTAATCTGGCTCCAGAAGAATTATTAATTTTGCTGCGTAATTTACGCTATGTGTTTGCAGCTGGAGATAGTGATAAATATTTAGTCCCAGATGAAGCATTAACTAATTTTTTAGCTCACTGTTCTAATACAATTGGCGATGCTTATTTTAGAACTCCACGCAATACGATAAAAGCTTTTGTTGATCTGTTGGCAATTCTTGAGCAAAATCCTGAATTACAATGGAATCAATTAATTAGTGGAGTAAAGATAACTGAGGAACTAAATACAAATATGCCGGCAATTGGTGATAATAGTAGAGATGAATTGGCTACATTTGAGTTATAAATTTTCAACTAAAACAATAATTTAATAAATTTAATCTTTGTACAGGAAATTGTTAAAAAATTATTAGCTTGAATTAACCGGAATGCAATATTTATCTTGCACTGATCTAAAATTAAAGTTTGAATTCCTCACTTTCTCCTGTAAAAATAGTCCTAATAATTCTTTAAAAAAACCTATGGATTTATTTTAATCAGCAGTTTTTTCTAATCGGAATTATGAGGCTATTTGGGGATTAATGTGCGGATTTTTAGGAAAAAATATGTCTCATTATCAAAATTTAATATCAAGTAATCTTTGTAATTTAAATTGGATTCGCCAATCTATAAAACCAAAAAATTTACCAAAAATAAATAAATCTTTTTCTGTCGTTGATTTATTTTGCGGATGCGGTGGAATGACTTTAGGTATTTGGGAAGCATTGAGAAAAAAAGGATTTGTTTTAGATATAAAATTAGCTTTAGATAACAATAAATCAGCTTTAACTGTTTATCAAAGAAACTTTGAACTTAATGATACATTGATTTCTAACAAAAATATTAATGAATTAGTTTCGTGCTATATTGGAGAAAAATTAAACACTAATGAAATTATTTTACAGAATAAATATTCTAATTTGGATATTTTAGTAGCAGGTCCACCCTGCCAAGGCCACTCTAATCTAAATAATCATACACGAAGAAATGATCCAAGAAATAATTTATATTTGAACGTAATTCGTTTCATTGAAATTGTTTCAACTGTTATACATGATAAAAATAAAGTGATTGAAAAAAGTAAATATTTTTTGAATGAATTGGGTTATCATGTTGAATCTCAGATTATTAATGTTGCTGAATTTGGATTACCACAAACGAGAAAAAGACATATTCAAGTTGCTGTTTTAAATAATGATTTTAATTTTTTATCATTATCTTCATCTGATTATATTGACGATTTGATAGATGAACATAAATCAAAAACAGGTATTTTTTTTACACCATCAATAACTAAGAATCAGGAACGTATTGATTACTTATTCAAGCATAATTTGTATAATTTACCAGATGCTGTGAGACCAAATTGTCATAAAAATAAAATTCACAGTTATAAATCTTGTTATGGACGTTTATATTGGGATAGACCAGCTCAAACCATTACTAGTGGTTTTGGTTCAATGGGGCAAGGGCGATTATATCCATCCTTTACGAAAAAGAGTAATTACACCACATGAAGCAGCTAGAATTCAAGGTTTTTCTGATTTTTTTGATTTTAGCATGGTAACTCTTCGAGGTGATTTACATAATATGATTGCTAATGCAGTCCCGCCTAAAATAACAGCTATGATTGTGAGTTCATTACTTGATAATAATATTTTAACATAGGAGATACTTAAATGGTTTCTAAAAAAATTCAGAAAATTACTGTTGCTGAAAAACTTGCGGCAGAAGAAGAAATATTGAACGAACAAAAAACTGTGGACTATGATACAAGAGAATATCAGGTTGAAGTTATAGTTCAAAAATATACACAAGATATTGAAAAAGATGAAAATGAACTTTTTATTCCTGATTATCAAAGAGAGTTTATTTGGGATAAAAAGAGACAATCAAAATTTATCGAATCAGTTATGTTGGGTTTACCCATACCTTATATTTTACCGCTGACTGTGGTGAGAGGTTTGAAATAGTTGATGGTTCACAAAGAATACGAACGCTTGAAGCGTTTTTGAATAATAAGTTGGCTTTAGAAAATTTAGAAAAATTAAAAATTTTAAATGGATTTACTTTAAAGTTCATACTCGATCTGATGCGAGTAATTCTCGTCCTAAAGTGAAAGAAAAAATCGAATTCGTTAGAGATAAGTTGTTGGGTAATAAGCAATGATTGAGACTTTGCAAGATTTTGAGAAACGGGTAGATGAAATTGAAATCTATTTTAGTTTTTTGGAGGACACAGTTGACATATTAGACAAAAACCACAACAACCACTAAATAATAAGTATATAAAAAATTTTCTAACCATAAAACTTGACAATAAATAATTTATTGGTTAGCATTCTCCCTTACATGATGTCATAGGACATCATTTCAAGCGGTGAAATATCAAGTTTCAACAGATATGACTCAACTATATCTTGTTGAATACTGAGGTTCGATGTAAAAAGTTGCATCGGTAAAATTTTAAGCGAGTAATAAATAATT
>DAOUSR010000185.1 GCA_030627125.1 Thioploca sp. | reverse complement strand
TTAGTTAATGGAATATTAAGGACAAAAATTGGACAGATTACTACATTGTATAATGTTGGTAAATTTAATAAATCTCAGATTTCAATGAATATAATATAACAACTCTAAGTTTATGACTATTTTTGACTTACTAAATTTTTCATCGATTCATTGAGTCAGTTTTATTCGCTTTATAATACCATGTTTTATATTTCTTTGATGCAGCTCTCGGACGTGTTGGGGCAATCCTTTGCCCTTAATTTAAAGGTAGAGTAACCACAGATTACCCCTACGAATTATATTAAATCCTACAAATCCTTTAATCCAAAAAATCCTAATTCAGACAATTAGCCAAGCCGCCAGTCCCACCAATCCTAATATCGGTAGTTTTATCATCCACATTTTTTTTGTGGTTGAGCGTCGCATGGGCCAGAAGAATACAACTAAGCCAATTAACCACCAGCCGCTTATCCAGTTTAGGATATAGAAGTTAGCAAATATAAGCATAATAACTAATTGAATAATAGGGGCGTAAGTTGCAACTTTGGCTTTTAGGTATTCCTGGGCTGCATATTCTACATTTTGTTTGTGGCTATCTAGTTTAGTTGTTTCATATAGTTCATGCCATAAATTGATGCTTTTTTCATGCAGAGCAAGAACTGGTTGGTTATAGCGTTTAAAAGCGAATGTATAAAAAGACATTTTAGATTGATAGATAACAGCCAATGCCCGGTAAGAAATAGCTAAATTATTTTTCACTTCAACATTCTTCGGACTCGATTCATAGAGTTCTTTCATTAACTCCATAGATAATTCAAAAAACTCAAGAGCTTTATCGACTTGGCCCAAAGCCTGATGAATATTGCCTAATTTTTCATAAGAGATAGCCAGCCCGTTTTTCAAACTCTCACTTTTAGGATTCGATTTATAGAGTTCTTTAGTTAATTTTATATCTAACTCAAAGAATTTAAGAGCTGTATCAATCTGACCAAAAGTCTGATGAATAGAACCAATACATTCATAAGAAGCTACCAAGTGTTCTTTATCATCACATTGTGTAAAATGCTCACTAGCTCGTGTAATACTTGTCAAAGCTGGTTCCAAATTACCTATATTTATATAAAAATCAGCCAAATAAAAATTCAACACACCAATATTAGTATCTGATTCCTTAAATTTTAAAACTACTGACTGAGCATATTCCTGATAATCCCAAGCTTTATTTAAATCCAATAAAAAGCCATCTTTTGATTCCATAATCCCGTTTAAAGTCAAAATCAATTTTTTACAAGATTCTAAATTTGCCTCCAGCTTAGTAAACATCACATCCTGCACCAAACCGTGCATCTTATAACTCGTATCCTTCCTACTCAACCAACCATACTGAAACAAATAATCCAAATCATCCTCAAATCCATTCTCATCCTCCACCGCAAACAACCTTTTAAAATGCTCCAACGGAATATCCACCGCCGGCAACACCGAAAAATACCGCAAAATTCCTTGCTGATTCGCATCCAAATCCTCCGGCTCAAACATTGCCACAATATACTCATGCAACCTAGCCTTCTTACTAACCTTATGACTATGTGAACCAATATTCCGTTGCAAATCCTGATGAGCCAACCCACCATCCAACCGCTCCACCAATTGCCCAATAGTAAAATTCTTCTTCTTACCAGCCTTCGCCACCAACTCAATTAATAAAGTATGATAATAAATCTTCTCCAATAAAACCCGCAATTCAACACCATCTGCCTCCAAAGGATAATGCCCCCGAAACAATAACATAGCATCCGACTCTGGCAACTCATCCACTCGCACAATCTCATACTCCTCCGCATCAGGAATACAACGTGAAGTAATCAAAGTTGCCCAACCACAAGCCTCTAAATGTACCACCAGATGCAACAATTCATCCGCATCATTAGCATTATCCACCACCAACAAATTATTACCTTCATAATAATCTCCCAACGCCATCATTAAATATTCAAGCTTATGATCAGCCGGTATATTCGCTGTGAAATCCATCTGGATAGATGCCTGTAATATAGTCACCATATCCTGCACCAAGCCATTTTGAATAAATATCCAAACCACCGAATTATACTCAGCCCGATAACGCTCCACATATTTTTGAGCCATTGCCGTTTTACCAATTCCCCCCAACCCATTCACCAATACCAACCGATTATGCTCTGCCAACTGCTGATGAATCTCAATCAACAAATCATCCCGCCCCACAAAATTACTAGGTGGTTTAGGAGCTTGTGGCAATGGCCTGCCATGAGAATTAATCAAATAACCCAACTTTTCCAACTGGTCATAAATCTGATTACATAAATCCTGTTTATTCTCATAACGAGTATAAAAATGTTTTTCACTACCCAACTGTTCCTGAAACGCAATAAGTTCTGGTGTTCGTTCTTTAGTATCCTTAAAATAAGTAACAATATGAGGTTTACCAGTAGCTTGAAACTGCTCATAAGCCACCGCAAATTCTTCCAAAGTATATTTTCCCGCCTTCCTCCAAAACAGAAAAAATATCACATCACACTGTTTTATCGCTTCATTATATTTACTTTGCAAACCATCTGGGACAATCGCATTACTATCCTCCCAAGTCACTAATTTCAAATACACTCCTTTCTCATTGAGCATATCGTTTTTTGCCGCAATAAAAAGCCTAATAGCCTCTATATCTTCTTGCAATTCAAAAGATGAAGCCAAAAAAATTGTCATTATTTTCCTCGTAAAATTTCCAATATCTATTATATAGCATTTTTCAATGGATGAATTCTATTGCTTGAAACGGTAAATAATAACAATCTTCTGCCAGATTTTATTAGATAATCCGGTTGTTAAATTTTCCAGTTTATTAACTTCAGTCAAAATTACCGTATCATCAAAATTTTGCGTATATAAAGCAGCTACTTTACTAACCAAAGATAACATTTCAGCACAATAATCAAGATAACGAGTTAATTCAAAAGTATTCATTGTTTGCATAGATGATGAATAAGTGCGTTTCTCATTGAAAAAAGAACGTTCAGGGTCTTTGGTTAATTGGTGCATATCAATGACATGAGCTAAAGCCCGTAGTTGATGGATTGCAGCCATTGCTCTAGCCCGTTTTTTACGAACTTCAACTGTAACAAGGAACAGCCGCACCAATTAACACTACTGTATTCATCCCAGCATCCAAAACTTGAAAAAATCAGCAAATTCAATCTCATGAACAAAATATACTGAAGAGAAAATCCCTAACAACAAGATTAATATTAATCCAAAAATAACTATTCCAACTCCAGTACGTAGTACAATATGCGGTTGTTTGAGCCATTCACAGTGAATTTTTGATTCCTGAGCAATAGTATGTAATTCTATACAAATATTGCCCAACCCAGACTGAGGAAAACGTTCATTAATACGTTTAGATAATAAATGGATTGTACTAATAATTTTATTGGCATCTAATTTATGCGTGGAACTTATGAGTTTGCTTGTATCTATATCATCATTTAATTTAATAATATTGTCATCATTCATAATAATTTTCTCCAAAAATTTCCTAAATAGCTTGATAATCTGTAAAATTTCAATTTAACATATTATAGCAACTCTTAATTATGAATTGTCATATCAACCACAACTAACAAATTTCCTATATGCAAAAACACCCTTTGGCCAATAAATCATCTCATGCTATTTTATGGATAACCGTATTATTCATTATTACAGCTATTACTTGGGCTAATTACGCAATGCTTGATGAGGTAACTCGTGGATTAGGCAAAGTAATTCCTTCCCAACAAGTACAAGTTATTCAAAATTTGGAAGGAGGAATAATTGCAGAAATTCTAGTTAAAGAAGGAGATATTGTAGAACAAGGCGAAATACTATTGCGAATCGATGATACTCGGTTTGCAGTTTCTGTACGAGAAAATCAGGTTTCCTCCTCAACAATGCAAGCTAAAATTGCTCGTTTAACCGCAGAAACTAAAGGCAAACAGTTCAAATTATCCAATAAAAAACCAGAAGTATTCCAAAATGAATTAGCTTTATCCAAATTACGTCAACAAGAATTACAAGCTAATGTCGATGTATTAATCCAACAAAAAAATCAAAAACAATATGAAATTAAAGAGTTAAACTCGAAACAGAGACAATTGCAACATAGTTATGATTTAGCTCAACAAGAATTAAAAATTATCAAACCTTTAGTTAAAAAAGGGGTTATATCAAGAGTTGATTTATTACGTTTACAAAGAGAAATAAGTGATTTAAAAGTGGATTTAGACGGAATTCGCCTCAGCATTCCACGAGCAAAATCTGCAATTACTGAAGCAGAACGCAAAATAACTGAGATTAAAATTACCTTTCGTACCAATGCGTTGACAGAACTTAATGATATTAAAGCCGAATTATCACATATTTCCGAATCAAAACGCACTCTTGAAGATAGAGTAACTCGCACTGCAGTTCGTTCGCCAGTTAAAGGCACAGTTAAACAAATCAAAATTACTACTATTGGTGGAGTAGTGCAGCCTGGTATGGATTTAATGGAAATTGTGCCTTTAGAAGATTCTTTGTTGATTGAGGCCCAAATCCGTCCTTCCGATATTGCATTTTTACATTCAGACCAAAAGGCAATGATAAAGTTCACTGCTTATGATTTTTCCATTTTTGGAGGTTTACAAGCCACTCTTAAACATATTAGTGCTGATAGCATTGTGAACGAACGTGGGGAAGCTTTTTTTCTAATTCGGTTACGGACAGAGCATAATTATTTGGGAACAGCAGCTAAACCTTTGCCAATCATTGCTGGAATGACTGTTGAAGTGGATATTTTAACTGGTAAAAAAAGTTTATTGGCGTATTTATTAAAACCGATTAAAAAAGCCCAACAAGAAGCTTTACGAGAACGCTAGTTTTTAGAAATCTTGGATTAGTATAGTAATTTTTCATTAAGAATTGTTATATAACTTAAATATTAGCACGTAGGCTGGGTTGACGAAAGTAAGCCCAGCATTATTCATTCACCAACATAAATGTCAAAATTACCTTCACATCCTCAATTTTCAAGATAAGCATCATATTTAACAAATTTATGAAAACTAGGTAGTCCTAAACAAAGTAGTGTTAAATCTACTAAGTTTTTGAAATATAGTAGGTTTTTTTAAATAATCACTACATTAGTTAGGACTACCAATAATAAATATTGTTATAATAGTTCAATATTTTGGTGGGCAAACAAAAGGACGTTTGCACACCCTACCTAGCTAATTTAAGCGCTTTTACCAAAGCATCAGCAGCTGACGAACCAGGGTTTTGTCCTGTTATGATCAAACCATCAACAACGGCCAACGAATTCCAGTCTTCAACCTTCTGGTACACTCCGCCCATTGCTATAAGCTGATCTTCGACCAAATAAGGTACGACATCCGTCAATTCCACTGCGGCTTCTTCGGAGTTACTAAAACCAGTGACTTTTTTACCTTTGACCAACGGTTCACCATTTTGATCCTTAGCCTTTAACAACACCGCAGGTGCATGGCATACTGTCGCTACAGGTTTTCCTACAGCAATAAAACCTTCAATCAGTGCAATTGAATCTTTGTTATTATGCAAGTCCCATAATGGACCATGGCCACCGGGATAGAAAACCGCATCAAAATCTTCCACTTTCACTTCTGCTAATTTGGCCGTGTTTGTCAGTTCATTCTGAGCAGCCTGATCACCGTCAAATCGGCGCGTATCATCGGTTTGAAAATCAGGTTCGTGACTTTTCGGATCAAGCGGCGGTTGACCGCCACACGGCGAGGCCAGCGTAACTTGCACACCCGCATCTTTTAAGTGGTAATAAGGGCTGGCAAATTCCTCCAACCAAAAGCCGGTTTTTTTGCCCGTATCACCCAGTTGATCGTGTGAGGTTAAAACAATAAGTACTTTCATCAGGTAGCTCCTTTTAGAGTTTGTTTTCTGTTATTGTGAGTTGGTTCGTAGATTCTAGATGTAAAGTGTCCGCTTCAATGACTGGTTATCCTGAGTGTAACACACCCGTAGCGACTTGAAGAAGCGTAGCAAAGGCAGAATGTCTCAGCAGGATAAGTTAAACTCAACTCCCCATGTCGCCACAAGGAGCTGGTCTTCAAAAACGTGCGTGAGACTTTCACCTCACACGGCTCCTCTCCTAATTGTTTATTTGGCTGCAAGAACATCAACTTGC
>DAOUSR010000085.1 GCA_030627125.1 Thioploca sp. | reverse complement strand
CTACTTGGATTATGGAAAATCAAGAATGGGATTTTTTGGCTGTTTACTACGATGCGATTGACCATTATTGTCATGGTTTTATGAAATTCCACCCACCGTATCGGGAAGGGATTCCACGAGATTTATATGATTTTTATAATGGAGTGGTAGAAGGTGGCTATCGCTTTCACGACATGATGTTGGAACGTTTATTACAATTGGCTGGCGATGATACGACGGTGATTATCTGTTCTGATCATGGCTTTCATCCGGATCATTTACGCCCGCTAAAATTGCCAAAAGAACCAGCTGGTCCCGCCGCCGAACATAGCCCCTATGGAATGATTGCAATGCGTGGCCCAAATATCAAACGAGATGAACTTATCTATGGTTCGACTTTGTTAGATATTACTCCAACCGTGTTGACTATGTTTGATTTACCCACCGCCCGAGATATGGATGGACGGCCTTTATTGCAAGCTTTTCAACAAAAACCAGAGCTAAAAGTGATAGATTCTTGGGAAAAGGTTGCTGGCGATTGTGGCATGCATCCAGTTGGTGAGAAACAAGACCCGTGGATGGAACAGGAAGCTTTAGATCAATTAGTGGCTTTGGGATATATCGAACCACCGGGTGATAATGTCCAAAAAACAGTAGAAAATAATGCCAGAGAATCAAAATATTATCTGGCCAGAGTCTATTTAAGCAAAAATGATTACGCCAATGCCCTGCCCTTGTTAGAGGAATTATTCGCAAAATATCCCGACCAAAGCAGGTTTGGTTTGCGTTTAGCCAACGTTTATCTAAATTTAGGCCGAATTAAAGCCGCTCGAGAAATTACAGATAAGAGTATTTTAGAATCAGAACAACTACAAGTGCAAGATATTAAAGATAATTGGAAAAAACAAAAAGAACAATTGGAGAAATTAAAACAAGCAGGCAAGGAAGTTAAAGATGAAATTCCAGCATTACCGGATGATGCTACTTTATTAGAGCAAATTAGAAAGAATAATCGGCCTACAATGGAACTTTTGCAAGGTAATCTCTACTTAGCAGAGGAAAATCCAGAACAAGCTTTAAAACATTTCAATAAAGCTAAAATTGCTAATCCACGCTTACCAGATTTACATATCAATATTGGCCATAGCTATTTGAAAATGCAGCAATTACAAGACGCTGAAGAAGCATTTTTTATAGCTTTAGAAATCGACCCAGACAGTGCAACAGCATTAGCTGGTTTAGGCCAAGTTTACATCCAAATGCGGCAGTTTAATGATGCAGCGGAAGCTCTCATGGATTCGGTTGGACGGATTTATCATAATCCTAACGCTCATTATTTTTTAGGTGAAGCATTATATCGGCTGGGACGGTTTGAAATGGCGGCTCAATCGTGGGAAGTAGCGGTTACTCAAGCACCCGGACTCAAAAAAGCTCACAAAAGATTGGTTGATGTTTATCAACGGCATCTGAATGAAGCTATGAAAGCTGCCCAACATCAGCAAATGATTACTAAAATTATTGAAGTTCCTGAACAAGGTACGATTCCATCAACAGATAATGTTTTGGGAACCATTTTAGAAAATATTCAATCTAAGAAACTAGTTGGAATCGAACCAGAGAAAATTATTACTATCGTTTCTGGTTTACCCCGTTCTGGAACTTCGATGATGATGCAAATATTGCAAGCTGGTGGCATGGATTTACTTACGGATGCTAAACGGGTTGCTGACAAAAACAATCCTAAAGGTTATTTTGAACTGGAAGCTATCAAGAATCTAGGTAAAGATAAGAGTTGCTTGGCTGAGGCTCAAGGTAAAGTTATCAAAGTTATTGCTCAACTGTTAGCTGCTTTGGATAAAGGTTATCACTATAGAATTATCTTTATGTTGCGAGATATGGACGAAGTTTTACAATCCCAACAAACTATGCTGGATAAAGCTGGAGTAGATAATGCTAAACTAGCTCAAACTTTTCAACAACAATTGCATAGAATTCAAATTTGGTTACGGAAGCAAACTAATATAGATGTAATTTACGTTAAGTATCAAGATGTTATTAAACAACCATTAATAGAAATGGAAAAATTAAATGAGTTTTTGGATAAAACTTTGGCTTTAGAAAAATGTACTAAAGTTGTTGATATTAATTTGTATCGAGCGAAAAGATGATTCATGATTTTTAAAGTATACTCAGCACTTTCCCAATCTTAACTTTCATATTTGGGATTAACAATTGTTTCGGGAATGGAGCGAAGCGTATTTCCCGAAACCAATCTAACATTATGCCCGTGTGCAGTATACCTATTTTCCCTTCCATCATTGCATTAGTTACCGAATTAAAACCTTCTATAAAGATTAAACACTATGTTACGTAAAACTCCTAATGTAGCTGCTGGTTCTGGTTCAGCAGACAATTATCTTCATTGAAAATTACATCTTTAACCCAATGCAAATTATTTTCTTCGATACCCTCGAATTGCTTTCGATATAAGCACTAGTTTTTAAACTATTTATATAGAATGTTTCGCCACTAAATTTCTTGCCATTACGAATACCTTTCCTAGTGACAGAAATGACCTTTGAAAGACCTGTCCATTGACGCAGGTGCTTCCCAAACTTTAATTGGACAGGTTACTACATTGTATAATGTTGGTTGTTTTGATAATTCTTCAGCAATTTTTGAACAATATTTAACGGATTAAAGGATAAATCTTGTTCAAACAATTTGACAATTGAAACATTAATCATCATGTCTTTCTATCTCCTTCTCCAAATCTTCCATGAAAGTTCGCCGGTCAGGCAATTGAACATCATTGTCAGAATCAGGATTCACATGATTATAGAATTTGCAGAATTAAAAAGCATTAAAATCAAATCGGTTTTGATTGTAAATCCTGTTAATTCTATAATCATGTGAATTCTGATTCTGACAATATTAAGCATTCATAATTAAGAATTGCTATACTCAACCCAAAATATATTTTTAGCATTCCAAATAAAAATTAGTATAATTAAATACATTAAATCAAATATTTATACTTATAATCCACATACGACATTAATATCACCTTGTAACTAATTGAAGATTAATAAGTTTAAAAACTTAACATTAATTTTATTTTAGATATATAATATTAGTATTAAACCCCAAAAAGTGAGATTATTTATGAAATTGTGGACATATATTATTATATTATTATTTTGGATACCAAATGCCTATACGGCAGAAATTATCCAGACTATTGCAGGAGATGGTATTCAACAATATGGCGGTGATAATGGTAGTGCGATTACCGCATCACTAAATATGCCGTCTGGTGTTGCCATAGATACTGCTGGAACTCTATACATCGCAGATACTGACAACCATAGAATTCGCAAAATTACCAATGGCAATATTACCACTATTGCTGGCAATGGTATTAAAGGCTATCGAGATGGTTTGCTGGCACAATTAAACCGTCCAACCGGTATTATCCTTGATAACAATAGCAATATCTACTTTGCTGATACCGATAATCACCTAATCCGTAAGTTAGATAGGCAAGGTTATGTAACTACTGTAGTTGGTAACAATGTTCAAGGTTTTAGTGGCGATAACGGCCCAGCCATTCAAGCTCAACTCAATACTCCTACTGCTATAGCTATCGATTACGTTGGCAATTTATACATCGCCGATACCAATAACCATCGGATTCGTAAAGTGGCAAATGGCTATATCACAACTTTAATTGGCAATGGCATAGCCTCAATGCAAATTGACCAACTTAATTCACCTCAAGGTTTAGCAGTTGATAAATACAATCTATATATTGCAGACACTAACAACCATCGAATACTTAGAGTAGATAATACTGGTTATATTAATATTTTTGCCGGTAATGGAACTTTAGGCATTGGAGGTGATGGTAGTCCAGCAGTCCTAGCTCAACTTAACTTCCCACGTGGAATTGCCATAGCCAATGAATTATATATTGCAGATACTGACAATCAACGGATTCGTAAGGTAACTAATGGTAATATCACAACTATTTCTGGTAATGGCAGTGCTGGCTTTGCCGGAGATAATTCTCTTGCTAAATTAGCTATCCTCAATCATCCTACTGCTATAACGGTGGATAACTCTAATAATTTATTCGTGGCGGATACTAATAATCACCGAATTCGTAAAATTACTACTTATCGGCGTAGTACTAGAGAAGGGCAACTTCTAACTATTAGCAAGCCAGTATTAGGGCTAGTCACTGCTGCTGGTCTTAGTTGTGGTGATATTTGTACGGCTAATTATACTGATACTGTTACCTTGACCGCTTCACCCTATAACAATGCATCCTTTTATAACTGGGGGGGAGATTGTTCTGGTAATAGCTCGGTTATAACAGTTACTATGGATGGTGCCAAAAACTGTATCGCTAATTTTGTCGCTTTTGCTAATGATAGTAGTTTATCGCAACCTAATTCAATTGCAATTAGTCCAGATGGAAAGCATCTATATACCACTAATTTTACTAGTAATTCAGTAGCAAGATACGCCCGTAATATCGGTGGCACGGTAACTTTTATCAATAGCATAGCTGAGATTGGGAGTGGTTTGGAAGGAGCTAATACTGTGGTGGTAAGTCCTAATGGTCGTCATGTTTATGTTGGCAGTTCAGAACATCTCGTAGTTTTTACTCGCAATCCTACCAATGGTAGTTTGAGTTTAGTAGAAGTAAAGCAAAATGGGGTAAATGGAATTGATGGTTTAGCTGGAGTCAAAGCTATTGCCTTTAGTGCTGATGAAACTAGAGTTTATGTAGTTGGTAATCAGAACAATAGTTTAACCGTATTTGAACGAGATACTAATGCTGGCTTTTTAACCTTCTTAGCGATACAAACGGATTTAGCTGCACCAACCGATATAGCAGTCAGTGGTAATTATATCTATGTTGCTAGTAGTGATGCTATTACCGTTTTTACTCGCAATGCCGCACTATCTGAAATTGACTTAGTAACAACTTATAAGAATTTAATCAGTGGAACTACTGGCCTAGCTATTACATCTAATAATCTATATGCAGTCAGTAATACGGAAAATTCCATAGTAACCTTCAGTCACAGTGCTGGTGTATTGGGAGTTGTGCAATCTTATAAAGATAATACTGATGGTATTGACGGGTTGGATAATGCTACCGATGTGGCTATTACTCCAGATGGAACCCGGGTTCTTGTCACCAGCTTCAATGATGATGCGGTGGCAATCTTTGAGCGTGATGTTGATACTGGTTTATTAACCTTTCAACAAACTGCCACCAATTTTGATGGTGCCAACTCTATAGCTATCGTTCCGGTTGGGAATTTTGCTTATATCGCAACCAGCAATGCAGTAACTACTTTGAATACTGGCCTAGTAGATTTACAAGTTAGTCTAACTAATCCTAAATCAGTTGAGGTCACTAGCAATCTTAATTACATTATCACCGTAACCAATAACGGCCCTGATTCTGCCACTAATGTAACCTTAACTAATATTTTACCACCTAATGTAACATTCACCAGTGCTGAACCAAGTCAAGGAGCCTGTGGTATAGATGGTGGCAAGGTAAAATGTAGTTTGGCAACGGTGACAACAGTGGCTACCGTCAATTTACAAATTAACACTCCAGATACAGTTACATCGCCTATATTAATTAATCAAGTTGACGTAGTTAGCAATCAAACCGATTTAGACTCGACTAATAATTCCGCTACTTCAAACATTAACTTTATGCTAGAAGTTCCAGAGGCGGATCTGCAATTAGCAGTTACAACCTCACCAGAATCAATCGTTGGGCCGAATAATCAACTGGTTTATGAGCTGACAATTACCAATGCTGGGCCAAATACAGCAAGCAATATCATATTAACTAGCACTTTAGCTGATAACGTAACATTCGATGCTGATAAAAGCGATTGTGTTGCCAATGATAATATTATCACTTGTAATTTATCTCAATTAGAATCTGGGGATAATAAGCAATTTTCAATTTATACAATTACGAGCGAAATTTTAGGCCCAATTGAATTTACCAGCAATATCATCAGTAACGCATCAGACCCGAATACCGCCGATAATCAAGTTAGCAATTCTAATGAAATTGGCAACCAAGAAATAGATTTGATGGTATTGGATGCTGTAGCTAACCCAGTTACCACATGGCTTAACGTTGGTAGCGATATTACTTATGAGGTTCAAGTCCAAAATAATACTTCTGATACCATTGCCACCGGAGTTAATTTGACCGCCAACTTACCGCCGCAAATGACTTATATTAAAAAGACAGAGGATTGTCAATTTATTGGCTCACAAGTAAGTTGTCCCCTAACCAAGATTGAGCCTAATGCTAGTCAAACCATAAGTCTAACTCTGCGAGCAATTCAAACCGGAACCAATATAGTCACTAGCTTTACCGTTACTGGTGATGGTACGGATACTGATCCAAATAACAACTCTAACTCAACTAGCTTAGAAAGTATTATCGGTTCAGTGGCCAATTTTATCGTGCTTGCTAATGGTAGTGCTGATTCGGTATTGGTTGGGGATAATGTTAGTTACGATATTGATGTTACTAATAATGGCCCGGATGAAGCAACTGCTATTCTGCGAGTTAATTTGACTGGGGATAATATCGCTGTGGCAGTAAGTGATGAAGATTGTGGTACGGGTGCTAACTTTACTTGTAGTTTTGCCGCTATGCCAGTAGGTGAGCCGAAAAAAATTACGGTTGATGTAACTCCTACTAAAATAGGCAATATCACTCTTACCGCCGAAGTAATTGGAAATAGCTATGATTCTAGTCTACCAAATAATGCAACGGTGCAGACAGCAGTAGCGAATAAGTTAGCTGATGTGGGAATTGAATTAGCGGTAGAGCCTGTCTTAGCATTTTTGGAGAGGAATGTCATCTATACCACAACCGTGACTAATAATGGCCCCAATCAAGCAACTGGTATTGTCGTCACTCAAGATTTAGACCCTAATGTCAAGTTTGTATCAGCAACTTCGAGTCAAGGGCCAAATTGTACCTATGCTAATCATGCTGTCACTTGTCAAATAGGGCCTTTAAGTAATAGTCAAGATAATACAGCTTTTATCAATACGGTGGTAGTTCCGCAAGTTCTTGGCACAATCAATAGTGCGGTGACAGTTAAGAGTGATATGGTTGATCCTGATTTAGCTAACAATACAGCTCAAATTGAGAAAAAAATTACTCGTATTGTGGCAGAACTACAGATAACAGGTAATGCGTTTCCCAACCCAGTGGTAACAAAAAATCCGCTCACTTATACTTTGGAATTAACTAATAAAGGCCCTTATTCGGCAACTAATATAAATATAATCAATACTTTGCCAGTAGATGATGTTATTTTTAAATCACCCGCCACGATAACACCGTTTGAAATTAATGGTAGCTGTGAAGATATTAATGCAACTGGTGAGATTATTTGTTCAATAATTGCCATGCCTAAAGATGGTACTGCTACGATTACTATCGAGGTCTTACCTAAAGTTGGCGGCTTATTGACTTTAACATCAACAGTCACTGCGAAAGAATCAGATGTTGTTATTAATACTGTAGAAACTCAAGTCAGTGAACCAGCCGCTTTATTCTTTTTAGAACAGCAAATTGATGAAATAGAAGGAGTTTCTGGTTTGCGTGGGCCAATGGATTTGGCTATAACTGATGAATATATTTATGTGGCTAGTTTTAGTAGTGATGCAGTAGTAGTTTTTAGCCACAATGCTGGAGAACTGACATTTGTTCAATCGTTAGTAAATGGAATTTCTATCAATGATAGTGCCAGTATCACCGGATTGGGCAATGCAAGTGCATTAAGTTTAAGCCCAGATGAAAAGTTTTTATATGTAGTTGGTTTTAAAGACCATTCGGTAGCAGTTTTCCAACGAGAAGCTGCTAATGGAACATTGAGTTATGTGGCAACTTATACTAATGGAATAGAAGAGGTAGATGGTTTAAGCGGTGCATTGGATGTTCTAGTATTAGAAGATTACGTGTATGTAGCTGGTGCGGTTGATGATGCTATTGCTATTTTTCAACGTGATGCGGAAACTGGCAAACTTACTTATCAAGAGGCAATTCGGTTTGCTGACTCACAACGGTTAGACGGAGTAAATACTCTTACTGTTACTGAGGATGCCAGCTATTTATTTGCTACCAGTGCGAATGGTAATAAATTATCGGTATTTAGGCGGGAAGATGGCAAGCTTAATTTTAGAAATGATAACATATCAGCTAGTAGTGGAACCATAGTTAAGGGTGAATATGTATATAGTTTAGGTGCTAACAGTTTATCAGTGCTTAAATTTTTCCCAAGTGCAGGAGTGTTCAATGTTGTGGAAACCTTTGTGGATGATATTGTATCTGAGCCAGACCCCAAGTCCACCAAAATTGATGGTTTAGCTGATGCTTCCAGTTTAACTCTCAGTCCGGATGGTTCGTATCTCTATGTTACAGCTAGGAGTGATAATTCGTTAGCAGTATTTAAACGAGATTTAGCAACTGGCAAACTGACTTTTATTGATGTTCGCAAAGATGGAGTTAATGGGTTGGATGGATTAAGCAGTGCTAGAAGTGTTATCACTAGTCCAACTACGGGAGAATATGTTTATGTAGCTGGTTTTGCTGATAATTCCATTACTACTTTTACTATGGCAACGGCTGATTTAGATATTACCGCTGAAAAAATCCAATCGGCTCGGCTGAATGAAACTATAACTGCTGATATTGTCGTCGTTAATAAGGGGCCGCAACAGGCAGTAGATGTGGTGGTGGAAACTATTTTGCCCGAAACTATGCGGTTAATTTCATTTAATCCTAATCAAGGTCAATGTTCGGCAGTGGATAATACGATTCGTTGTAGTTTAGAAATGTTGGAATTAAATGGAAAATTAACTTTGCCAATAGTTATGGCTCCAACAACGGTTGGTGATTTTACCATAACTACTGTTGCGACTTCAGCCCAATTTGATTCGAGTCCCACTCAATTTGATTTAATAGTGCCGGTGATTGCTCAAGCCGATCTGTGGCTAGATGTTAAGACTAACGATATTACTGCCAGTATTGATACCAAATTTCAATATGATATTACGCTAACTAATAATGGGCCGGATGAAGCTTTTAACGTAATTCTTACTGGAGAACTTCCAGAACCTGCTGCTTATAATTCGGCTAAAATTGGTGATACTGTGTGTGATTATGTTGCAGATACTCATCAAATAACTTGTGAAATTGGCTTAATTAAACCCGGTGTTAGTAAGTTAGCTAATTTAGTAATAATTCCCAAGCAAGAGGACGCATTGTTAGACACCATTATTTCCGTTACCACCCAAAGCTTTGACCCGGATAGTTCTAATAATAGAGTCATAACTAGCAGTCAAGTATTATTTAATTCTGTTACAACGACAATTAATAATAGTGGTGCCAACCTGCATAACTATGTGGTTGAAGCTAATGGAGCTATTATTGGTGGTTCCGTATCAGGTATCATTTTAAATAAAGGTCTGCTTGCTGATGTACATGTTAAACCAGATACTATTGTTAGCGGTGGTAAATTGGCCAAGACGATTAATAATGATGGCATAATTGAAAATGTTCAATTACTCAGTGGTGCGACAATTAATGGTGGAACATTACGTGGCAAGATTGTTGGCTTTTCGATTGCTCCGGCTCAGATAAATTCTACATTTGCCAATGATACGGAACTGGAAAATATTATCATTGGAGCTAATAGTGAATTAAATAATACGGTTAAGTTAGGTAGCGGAGTACGATTTATCAGTGAGAACATTCCGGTTGGTAGTGATTTAACTAAGACTTTTCCACTCTTAGCCGGAGTAATTGATTTATCTGCTGATATATTACCAACGGCTACCAACTTGCTGGATGAGATTAATTCCATCCCAAATTTAGCCACATTCTCACAGCTTGCAACTGGTCAATTATTTTTAGCGGCTGAGAATGAAAATATGGTGTTGTTGCCAATTTTTGTATCTCAAGTAAATTCACCAGCTACTATGACGATTAATGATAATGGTAGCGTGACTTTTGTAACTCCACAAGGTCGGCAAATAATAGCTGTTCCAAGTTTACAGAATTCGCAAGCTTTACAAGCCGGACTAAAACAGTTTGGTTGGAATGAGTTTGTGCTAGACAGCGATGGAACTGTGACGATTGATAGGCAAATAAAGTTACGGCCTAATTTGTACGTTCAAGTTATTGATCCAACCTTACCAATTGGTTTGGAAGCAACTGATTCAGCGTTAATCGTGAGATTTTTAGGAGAGAATAACAAACGTTATCAACAATTTCTATATCCAACTGCTGCCAATAAAATTGAGTTAGAAACTACTTTACAGGCTTTTCCGGGAGCTAGTGAAGTAATTCTTTATAATGATGGCAAGGTAGAAGTTACAATTGGTTCTACTATTTATTCGGCTCAGTTAGATTATAAAATTAAGTTTGGTAATAGTGTTAATTCACCGACTCAGTTATTGGTTGTGGCAGATAAGAATTCGGATGGGATTGAAGATGTCCAAATGACTTATTCCAATGGAGATAGGCAAATTATGTATTTGATACCAACCACAGCCATTTCCCAACCAGATAAACCTTTGATTTTAAATGATAATTTCTTATATACTGCTTTGCAATCTTATGGATTAACAGATTTTACAGTAGCGGATAATGGTGATATTACGATACCAGTCGACAATTCCTTAAGTTATATTACAACTCCAGCTTTGAAAGCTAAAACAGTATGGATGGCTCTTCCAGTTGGATTCCATTATATTTTGACTTCATTACCGGGAGTATTGAATGTGAGCTTAATTTTCAAGGATGAGGCAGGGATCAAGTATCAGCAAGATTTATATCCTACAGCCAAGTATCCGCAGGAATTACAGCAGTTTTTCATTAATATGCCGGGTAATGATACAGTGACCTTTTATGATAATGGTACTTTGTTAGTTGTTGTTGATAAATTTAGGTATAAAGGGTTGTTTGATTATGCTGTCACTGCAAGTAGTTTTCCAACTGGTAGCATTCAATTATCTGCTACTGATGATGTAAATGGTGATGGTATTGGTGATTTTGAAATATTGTATGGAACTGGTGAGAGGCAGGTGGTGTATCAGATTCCTGAATGATTGGGTAAAGATAACCAATCTTACAAATTAATAATATCCTTACATATGTTTGGGATACCATTAAGTTAAGGAAATAAGTATAATTAATCAACAGTTATAATGTAGGTTGGGTTAGCTTATTGAGTGTAACGAAATAACGTAACCCAACAAGCAGTTATGAAATGGTGGGCAACGATAAAACGTGTTGCCCACCCTACATGGCTCAAAAATAACTCTAATATATTATAAATTTCATTTATTAACCATTAAACCATGACCCCAAAACAAACCATTAACCCAGCTTTCCTTAAATTAAAAACCAATCGTTCTGATATTGATAAATTTAAACTTCATTTAGTTCAGTTGCTTGAACATGTTAATGAGCAAGAATCGGAGGAGTTTAATAAGAATTTGGTTGCAAGTTTTTTGCAGAAGATTTATACCCAAAATCATTTTATTAATACTAAAGGCCGTTATGATTTGGTGATTCATAATGGTAAAAAGGCTGATAGTACGGTTGGAGTGATTATTGAGTGTAAGAGTTTGATTAATAAAACTGAAATGTTGCAACAGGGTGATATTAATAAAAAAGCTTTGCAAGAATTAGTTTGGTATTATTTACAGGAAAGAATTGAGGGTAATAATTTAGAAATAAAGCATTTAATAGTGACTAATGTTAATGAATGGTTTATTTTTGATGTGAGGATTTTTGAGAGGGAATTTGTTCCAAGTTTACGCCAGCAATTTACTGATTTTAAAGCCGGACGATTAGCTGGGGCTAAAACTAATTTCTTTTATAAAGAGATTGCTAAACCGGCAATTGCAAAAGCTATTAAACATTTAGAATATACTTATTTTGATCTGCGAGATTATGGGCTACAAAGACCTGACAGGTTTTCAAAACCTGTCAGGTCTGATTCCAATAGTGAGTTGATATATCTGTTTAAATTATTATCTCCAGAACATTTACTTAAATTGTCTTTTATCAATGATAGTAATAGTTTAGATAAGAATTTTTATGCAGAATTGTTGCATATTATTGGTTTGCAAGAGGTTAAAAAAGCTGGTAAGAAGTTGATTCAGGCGGATGATCAACCGGGTGCATTGCTGGAAAATATTATGCTTGAGTTGCGTGATTCTGATAAGTTGGAACGGTTGGCAGAGCCGGAAAAATTTGGAGTAACTGAGGAGGAGCGATTATTTAATGTTGGTTTGGAATTAGTGATTATTTGGATTAATAGGATTTTGTTTCTGAAATTATTGGAAGCTCAGTTAATTAGCTATCATGCTGGCGATATATCTTATGCTTTTTTGAATTTGGATCGGATTGAAAATTTTCATGATTTGAATAGCTTGTTTTTTCAGGTTTTGGCAAAAAAGGTGAATGAGCGAAGTGAGGCGATGCGGTTTGCTAAAGTTCCGTATTTGAATAGCTCTCTGTTTGAACCGGCTGAAATTGAGTTGGATACTTTGTTTATCAGTAATTTAGCTAGTAAAAAGTTAGCTGTTTTTACCGCTACAGTTTTAAAAGATTGCAATGGTAAGAAACGAACTGGTAAGTTGGATACGTTAAAATATTTATTTGAATTTTTAAATGCTTATGATTTTGCTAGTGAGGGAACTGGTAAAATTCAGGAGGAGAATAAATCGCTGATTAATGCGTCAGTTTTGGGGTTAATCTTTGAGAAAATAAATGGTTATAAGGATGGGTCGTTTTTTACGCCGGGTTTTATTACGATGTATATGTGTCGGGAAACGATTCGGCGGGCGGTGGTGCAGAAGTTTAATGAATGTAAAGGTTGGAATTGTAAGGATATTGATGATTTATATGAGCGGATTGATGATCGTAAAGAAGCGAATACAATTATTAATGATTTGAAGGTGTGTGATCCGGCAGTGGGTTCGGGGCATTTTTTGGTGTCAGCATTGAATGAGATAGTGGCGATTAAACATGATTTGCGAATTTTGTCGGATCGTGATGGGAGGCGGTTGAAGGAATATCAGGTTGAGGTGATGAATGATGAGTTGGTTGTGTTGGATGAGGATGGTGAATTATTTGAGTATAAGTTGAAGAGTCCTGAGAGTCAACGGGTGCAGGAGGCTTTGTTTCATGAGAAGCAAACTATTATTGAAAACTGCCTGTTTGGGGTGGATGTTAATGTTAATTCGGTGAAAATTTGTCGGCTGCGGTTGTGGATTGAGTTGTTGAAACATGCTTATTATAAGGCTGATGGTGAGTTGGAGACATTGCCGAATATTGATATTAATATTAAGTGTGGAAATTCTTTGATAAGTCGGTTTGGGTTGGATGTTGATTTGCGAGGAATTTTACGGAAGAGTAAGTGGTCGATTGAGGATTATCGAGAAGCTGTTGCTACTTATCGGAATGCGGAGAGTAAGGAACAAAAGCGTGAGATGGTGCGGTTTATTGAGGATATTAAAGGTGATTTACAAGCTGAGATTTGGAAAATTTTTCCTAAGCAAGTGCGTTTGTATAAATTGCAGGATAAATTGAAACCTTTTCTTGTTCAGAATCCATTGTTTCCTGAAACTGCAAAAAAGCAGAAGGATAATCAGAAGTTACAGAAGAAATTTGAAAAAGAGATTGCTTTATTTGAAAAAGAGATTGAGGATATTAAGAGCAATAAGATTTATTGGAATGCTTTTGAGTGGCGGTTTGAGTTTCCAGAAGTTTTGAATGATGCGGGAGATTTTGTGGGGTTTGATG
>DAOUSR010000204.1 GCA_030627125.1 Thioploca sp. | reverse complement strand
TTTAATTGAATTTTAAATCAAAACCTAACCCAAAAGTGTTTAAGTAGATGAGCATTAGCATTTCGTATATTCCAACTAGCAATGGGAATGGTGTTGCTCATAAAAACCGTGTAAACGATGTACCAAAATTGCATTATTATTTAAGTTAAGATATCCAACTAACTTCAAATAAATAGATAATTATGCAAGGTAAACTTAATTACAAACAAAAACTTGGTTTAGGTGTTAGTTCTATTTCTGCGTTATATTTGTTACCAACAGTAGTACAAGGTGCTGTACAAAGTAATACGACTTCATTTACAGTTACTCATGGTTTTGGTACTGATGCAGAGTGGGATATAGATGGTGATAGTAACAATGACTTTTTTTTTGATGTTTCATCATCATCATACACCTATATAGATTTAATTTTTGGTGGTACACGCAATGGTCGTGGTGTAGTACGTGCAAATGCTGATACAAGAAGTGGCAATATCCGTGTACTTGCTGCTAATTTTTCAGTCGGTCCTACTTTGGCTACGGGTTATAATTGGGCACCAGGCGATCGAAGTTACTACACTATGATTTATAATAATATAATAGACGATCATTTCAAAGGTGCAAGTATTGGTGCCAACTATTTTGGGTTTCGTTTTGACATTGGAGGGAATAATCATTATGGTTGGGCCAAGGTTACACTTTCTCTTGCTCCTGATACAGTAGTAGTTAATGAATGGGCTTATGAAAGCACTCCAGATGTGTGTATTGCAGTAGGACAAACCACAGGTAATGGTGTTGCAGGATGTAATGCTGCTGCTCCTCCAATTGCAGCTTCCGTAGAATCCACCACATTATTAGCCTTATCTGGTTTAAGTTTCTAAGCTATGGGAGCTGCTGGCTTGCGGAAACGAAGACAACTTAAGGTTAAGTAATTTCTATTATAATGATAGTACAACGAATTGGCGAAATAATCGAATTATGTATTATTCGTTAATTTCGTTAATTCGCTGTACTCTACGTCTAACTGTACTTACACCTCCTCTATCAATAACCAACAATTATGCCTACCTCAAAAAAAGTTCTTCTCATGGGCTGGGATGCCGCCGACTGGAAAATTATTACCCCTCTACTAGACGAAGGCAAAATGCCCAACCTAGAAAAATTAGTTAGCAATGGTGGATGGGCAATCTTGCTACCCTTTATCCAGTATTATCACCCATGCTGTGGACTTCATAGCCACTGGTAAACGAGCTTGGAAACATGGCATTCATGGCTTTTCCGAACCCGACCTTTAAACTGGTGGAGCTAGACCAGTCACAACTTTAGGTCGTAAAACCAAAGCAATCTGGAATATTCTTAATCAACAAGGACTAAAATCCAATGTCATCGGTTGGTGACCCTCAGTACCAGCTGAACCTATTAATGGTGTGATGATTTCCAACCATTATCATCAAGCTGTTGCAGATTTTGATAAACCTTGGCCTATGCGTCCCGGCACCGTGCATCCAACTCGTTTAAAATGGATTAAAGAAAAAGATTTTGAATTACCGATTGGCAAAGATATGGATGGCAAGCCATTGTTGACCATATTTAAACAGCCAAATAAAGTGCAATATGTAGAATCTTGGGATGATATTGCAGGTGATTCTGGTATGCATCCGCCCGATATGCAAATTGACCCAGTAGATGCTCGTGAAGCACTGCAACAACTAGTTGATTTAGGCTATATTGAAGGCATTGATGAAAATAAGGAAAAAGTTGCTAAAAATACCATATTGAAGGCCGTAATGGAGAAGCTTTAATAGAGTTACAACAAGCAGAAAAGGTACAGATGCACAATCAGCCTAGTTTGTACCAACAAAAAGGTCAAGTTTTACTCAACATGCACCGTTGGCAAGACGCTGAAGCTGCTTATCATAAAGTATTAGAGATTGACCCAGTTAATTCTCAAGGTCAGTTTGGATTAGCCCAATGCTATCTATTTCAACGTGGTTTAGAGCAACAAGCATTAGATGCCATTAGTGCTTCGCTTGGCTTAGTCTATCATAACCCACGTGGCCATTATCTATGTGGAGTTGCATTACAACGTTTACAACGCCAGCAAGAAGCGATTAAAGCTTTTGAAGTAGCCATTGTACAAAATCCAGTATACCCAGCAGCTCATCATCGCTTAAGTCGGTTATATAAAAAATCAGACTTAGCTAAATCACGAGAACATCAGGGATTAGCTAGAGCAGCTATACAACGCATTATAGCTTTCAAAGCTGGTAAACCACTTCCTAATATTCATGAAGCTGATTTAGAATTTATCAGTTTAGATGAGATGGTATCATTAGGTGACTTAGGTACAACAAAAATACTTAATCCTTTGGCTGATAATGAATTGGTTATTGTATCTGGTTTACCTCGTTCTGGCACTTCAATGATGATGCAAATGCTTAAAGCTGGTGGTTTGCCATTATTAACCGATAATAAACGTCAAGCGAATGAAGATAATCTTAAAGGTTATTTTGAATTTGAACAAGCTAAAATAGTTGGAACTGAAGGTTTATGGTTATCAGATTAAAAGAGTGAAGAGCATTTTACAACAGCATTCAGATAAACTTGAAGTGTTATCCATAAATTACTATGCAGCCTTGGAAAATCCCAAGCAAACAGCTACCACGGTGAATGCTTTTTTAGGAAATAAGTACGATGAAGCAGCTATGATTAAAGAAATTGAACCTGCATTAAGGCGACTCGTAAACCGCATATAGCAGTTCCCGTTAAAAAATAAAACATATAAAAATCAAACTAGTATAAATCATAATAGTTTTCGTAAAGTTATAAATGTAATAAAAAGAGTTGAGATATTCTTTTCTGATTTAATTTTTTATCGTTTTAATGGTGTTAGATTTGGTTTCTATTTTAAAGATTTTTTTGAAAATGATAGATGCTCAATGCGAGTTATAAGGGCAAAGTCTCACCTTTGATTTCTTTACCCTTAATTGAATTAACAGTAAAATAATAAATATTTTGTAATTACCTAGCATGCCTCTACGTTATAATATCTGATAATTTATGGCAAAGCTTCGTTTTTAACTTAATATATGATGGGCATCGTAGGTAGTTACAGTATTTTAAAAAATCAAGCTTTATGCTTTGCTTCTACTTGTAATAAAGTAACTATACATTCGCCAAGACTGCCAAATTCTTCAACCCCAGTACCAAATTGTTCATCTTCATTGTAAAAAAATTGACAACGATAGCGACCTAGGGCAGTTTTAAAAATTACAAAATGGGTCGGATCAACGTACCAATACACAGTTGGACACCATTTATTGCCAGTATTTAATTTAACCTCACTATCAGCAAGTTGAACTTCAATATCTCGCCCATAACGTTCTTTCAAAGTGGTATGGATTGCCCATATTTCGCTACCATCAAAATCAGGAATAGTTTGCATAATTTAATTTTACAGTTTTTTATAAAAAATGTGTTAAAATGGTTGTATTTTACAAATTATAAGGTAGTTTGGATTTAATTAAACCTAAAATCCATATCTAATTTAAGGCCATCACAGTATTAACTGCGTCGGTGATGGATTATTTATTAAAGCAGTTATCATAAACTAGGAGGAAACTCTAACCATGCCTACATTTGTACGGACTGAAAAATGTGACGGTTGCAAGGGTCAAGACAAAACGGCTTGTATGTATATTTGCCCACATGACTTGATGAAGCTGGATAAAGATGGTTCTGAAACCGGCCATGCAATGAAAGCTTTTAACCAAGAACCTGAACAATGTTGGGAATGTTATTCTTGCGTTAAAATTTGCCCACAAAATGCAATTGAGTGTCGTGCTTATGCTGATATCGTACCTTTAGGCGGTTCAGTTCAGCCATTGCGTGGTAGTGATTCCATCATGTGGACGATTAAGTTCCGTAATGGCACTATGAAACGCTTTAAATTTCCTATTCGTACCACCCCTGAAGGTTCTATTGAACCTTATGCTGGTATGCCATCTGCTAATATGGATGAAATTGGTAATTCTGGCTTCTATAACCTTAAAGCCTCAGATTTAAAAGGCGACAAGAGTCAATTGATTAATTTGTAATTTAACGGACTCCAATATTCAAGATAAATTATTGGAGTCCTATAAAATTCAAATTTGGTTATAATTTAATATACAATCTTAAATAGGTAATAAAAATATGGCAGAAGGAATTTTTGGGAATCCTGAAATCATCGAAGAAGAAGTCGATATATTATTAATCGGCGGTGGTATGGCTTGTTGTGGTGCTGCATATGAAGCCATGCGTTGGATGGAAGGTACTGATATATCAATTAAATTAGTTGACAAAGCTGCAATGGACCGTTCTGGAGCTGTAGCTCAAGGTTTGTCCGCTATTAATACTTATCTTGGCGATAATGATCCTGCTGACTATGCTCGCATGGTTGCCAATGACTTAATGGGTATTACTCGTGATGATTTGGCTTATGATTTAGGTCGTCATGTTGATGATTCCGTTCATTTATTTGAAGATTGGGGTTTGCCAATTTGGAAGACTGATGAAAATGGTGAACGGCATGATGGTTCTAAAGGTGGTACTCCGCTAAGAGATGGTGGTAAACCAGTGCGTTCCGGTAAATGGCAAATCATGATCAATGGTGAGTCTTACAAATGGATTGTGGCTGAAGCTGCTAAAAAAGCTCTTGGTGCTGATAAAATTCAAGAACGGATATTTATCGTTAAATTGATTAATGATAAAAATGATCCTACCAGAATTGCTGGTGCAGTTGGATTTTCAGTTCGCGAACATAAAGTATACGTTTACAAATTCAAAGCTTGCTTGTTAGCTGCTGGTGGTTGTGTAAACTTATTCCGTCCACGTTCCGTTGGTGAAGGTACTGGTCGTGCTTGGTATCCAGTATGGAATGCTGGTTCAACCTATGCAATGGCTGCTGAAGCCGGTGCTGAGTTGACCATGATGGAAAATCGTTTCGTACCAGCTCGTTTTAAAGATGGTTACGGTCCGGTTGGTGCATGGTTCTTGTTATTCAAAGCTAAGGCTACTAATGCTGTAGGCGAAGTTTACATGGATAAAAATAAGGAAATGTTGAAAGACTATCCTCCTTATGGTTTGGCTCATGTACCTGCTTCTTGTTTGCGTAATCATTTAATGATGCACGAAATGAAGGAAGGTCGTGGCCCGATTTACATGGATACTCCGACAGCTTTGGCTGATTTAGCTAAAACTTTAAGTAAACGTGAGCTTAAGCATT
>DAOUSR010000237.1 GCA_030627125.1 Thioploca sp. | reverse complement strand
TGGTGGCCATGCTTTTATGTAAGATTTTAGAGATTGGTGCATAATTTTTATGCACCATTTTTTACTTAAAATTGATTATGGCAAAGGTTTAGCAGCCGCATTTGTAAGTTTATTCAATATATTTCCTATATTGGTGATAATTTTAGCACAATTATCACTAATTCCATGACGTTCAGCAATATACTGAGGATCATTATAGGTTAACCAAACTTGGCTTTTGTCATCTTGCCAAATTAATACTTTTTGAGGCAGGTCGATACCAGTTGTTTGGTTACACTGCATAAGAGGAGTTCCAACTTTTGGATTACCGAAAATTAGCAACTCAGTAGGAGCTAGGTTTAAGCCAACATTTTTAGCACCATCAGAATGACTTATCCTATTAAAAAGTTTCAAACCTTTTTGGTTTATAATAGACTCAAACCGATTCGCAACTTCCGCAACACTGCCATCAGTACTCTGAATACTAATAATACCATTTGCAGAATAACCTGTTAATGGTACAAGAAAAAAAGCTATAACTAGCCATTTACGCATAATAATTTCCTTAATTTATATAAAATTAATCACAATAAACTATCATAATAGTTACAAGTATATCATAATCATTAAAAATAATGTAACATCTCATTATCCACAGGTAGAAGCCTGAAGAATGAGTATTGTAGGGTCAGTGTAACACAGTGAAACAGACCATTTGGATGGAGTCAATTGACAAAAATGGTCGGTTATTTCATCGATCCTACTATTAAAAATAATATTTATGGCAATTATTAATAATTTATATACCAAAAAACGAATGAACAACTATAGTAATTTGAGTAAGGAATACAACAGGTCATTTTATCTGTGTATTTAATTTAGTTCCAGATTTTTTAGGCTGACATTCTGGTACTTTCTCAATTATCAAAACAGTACTAGATTCAACTATTTTCAAACAAGACTCAGCAACTTCAGCCGGAACGATATAATATTTGCCAGGTTTATCTGGAAACTTAGCACTAAATACCATGCCCACCTCAGCCTTAGGCAATTCTTCACAGCGTTCAATTTTATCAAATACAACCGTACAAGTTTTAGCTTTGTCTATAATAACAGTTGTTGAGTTATCAGTCCCATTACAAGCATCTTGCCAATCAATAAATATCGAATTTTCATCTGGAGTGGCGGTTAAAACTATCTCAGTTCCATCAGTATAATTATTCGTACAATTTGTCCCACAATTAATTTGATTGGAAATTACTAAACCATTACCATTACCAGTTTTATTCACTGTCAGAGGGAACTTCGATTTAAATATTGCGGTGCAGGTTTTGGCGGTATCCATAATGATATTAATTGAAGGATTATTGCCACTACAATCATTGCTCCAACCGATAAACATTGAGTTAGAATCTGGATTTGCAATTAATGTCACCTGCTTATTCTCAGTATAATTTTCATTACAATCAGTTCCACAATTAATACCCGGTATGTTGCTTGTTATCGAACCATTTCCCTTGCCCGATTTATTGACAGTTAAAGGAATTTGGGTTGTAAATTTTGCGGTACAGGTCTTATTAGCGTCCATAATCATAGTCGTTGCATAATTAGTATCATTGGAACTATTGGAACTATTGGAATTATTATCACCTTCTCCAAACCCAAAAAAGTTTTTAAATTTACCCATGACTGTTTTATTCACAGGTTTATTCACGGGTTTATCACCATCACAAGCACCTTGCCAACCGCTAAAAGTAGAATTTGCATCAGGAGTGGCAATTAAAGTAACAGTGGAACCGCCATTATAAATTTCATTGCAATCTGTGCCACAGTTAATGCCCGGAGTGGTGCTATGGATTTTACCATTACCTTTCTTATCAACTGTCAATTGAAACTGTTTTTCAAAAATTGCGGTACAGGTTTTACTTGCATCTATAGTTACAATAATATTGTTATCACCACTACAATCACCTTGCCAATTGCTAAAAGTAGAACCAGCATCAGGAGTAACGATCAAAGTAATATCTGTACCATCAGTATAACTTTCCTCGCAATTTGTTCCACAATCAATCCCATCTGGAACACTATTTACTTGCCCATTTCCCTTGGTAATGACAGTTAATTTAAAATCAGAGGGTCCTCTAGCATCTGTCAATAAAATATTATCAAAATACGCATCGCCAGCAATTCCACGAGCATATAAATAATCCTCCAACATCAACACAAAATCAGGAAAATCAGTAGCTGACAAATCAACTTTATAATGATTCCATTTACCATCATCTTTAAGGAATTGGTATTGATCGCCTCGATAAATAGAATAACTATTTTTTGTACCACCTATCCATCTATGGTTTGAAGGACCACCTCCCGGATTGGTATTTCTGCTATAACCGATATAACCACCATTGCCTTCCCTACTTTTACGCACTGGTATACCCAAATAATCAAACTCTAAAATATAAGGTTTATTGATCGGAAGATTACTGATGATTACCTTAGTATAAATATCACCTTCGATAACTTTTTCAGTAAATGTTACTACTTTGCCATGCCCATCATTTACCGGGTCATCTACAACTTTTGCGGTTGGAACTGTATGATTTTTCCCAGTCCAGTTATCCAATCCATTTTCAAAATCATCAAAAAACAATGTTTCAGCAGAAGCAAATGTTCCCCATAAAAATATACTAGCAACTATACATAATTTATTCATAAAATATCTCCAAATATCTGTTTAAAAATTTCTTTTTACTCTAATTAGGCAATGCCATTAAGTTAAGGATTTAGGTTTAGGGATTTAAGGGCAACCACAAGGGATTGCCCCTACAAAAGAACGTATCAAAAAATTTAGCAATTCTTTGTTTGAAATTTTTTAACTGACATATAACAATACGCAACTCAATTAATAGCTATCTCTTCTAAAAAATTTAAATTCTTTTTATATCAATATGTTACTATTTTAAACTATTTTATAAATTATTGAAATAAAAGGTAAAAAAGTATTTAGGAAAGATGGTAATACATAATTACTGCTCCGTAAAAAATTATCATGACTATATTAGAAACTGGGTCAAATGTCCAATTTGCTTGAACACTTCTTTTAGTTAGGTTTTAACTTCACCTCTATTAAATCCAAAACGAGTTGTTTCTATGTAAAACTGTCCTAACTATTGTAATAGTTATTAAGGATTTAATTATATTTTTATCATAGTGGCAAAGTTTCCAGGAAAATATGCTTAAAATAATTTTTCATTATCTCTTGACATATTCATCTTGTTTAGATATAATTGAGAGCGTTATTCAATCAAATGCGGGAATAGCTCAGTTGGTAGAGCACAACCTTGCCAAGGTTGGGGTCGCGAGTTCGAGTCTCGTTTCCCGCTCCAATGGCTGAATGGCAGAATGGTTATGCAGCGGTTTGCAAAACCGTCTATGTCGGT
>DAOUSR010000051.1 GCA_030627125.1 Thioploca sp. | reverse complement strand
TTAACTCGTAACCTGCGGTAAGATGTGGTGAGGAAACGAACCGCATCAACCATGATAGATATTACGATACAATTGATGCAATTCCCTTCGTTCATTGCATCCTACGAGCTAATAAATTCAACTATTTATAATTATTTTTGATAATTCATTTAATATATGGTATAAAGTGATTAGTCTATTTTTTGATAAATAGGTTTGTCTAGTGTTGTTTCTAAGCGGGATAAGACTTGACAGATTTTGTCACCATGTGGAATGCCTATTTTTTACCGTTTGTCTGAATAAGTTTGGTCTGATGAATGGAATTATAACCAGATTAAAACCATTTAAAATAGTGACTTCGGAACTTCTATTTAACTCAACAATATGCCTAGTAACAAAATCAATTATACTTGTCAAAAATGTGGAACCAATACTCCTAAATGGGCTGGAAAATGTCCTGATTGTGGTGAATGGAATACTTTGGAAGAAACTGTTGTAGAAAAAATTATAAAAAAGAAAAAATATCAAACTAATTATAGTGGTACAGAAGCTAATATCTGTTTATTGGGTGAGGTGGAAACATTAGCAGAAATTCGCATTCCAACTGGATTAACGGAATTAGACCATGTTTTAGGAGGTGGATTAGTTTCTGGTTCGGTAGTCTTAATTGGTGGAGACCCCGGCATTGGTAAGTCAACTTTACTCTTACAAACTCTAGCACAACTTAGTCAAAAATCTACCTATTTACCACTATACGTTACTGGTGAAGAATCCCCGCAACAAGTTAGTTTACGAGCTAAACGTTTAAGTTTGGATGTTAAAAATTTAAAATTACTTACTGAAACTCAAATTGAAAAAATTTTAACCATTGCCCAAACTGAAAAACCTAAAATCATGGTGATAGATTCCATTCAAACCATGCACACCGATTTATTACAATCAGCTCAAGGGTCAGTATCACAAGTACGAGAGAGTGCCGCTTTATTAGTACGTTTTGCGAAACAAACTAATACTGCAATATTTTTAGTAGGTCATGTTACTAAAGATGGTTCGTTAGCTGGGCCACGAGTTTTAGAACATATGGTTGATACAGTATTATATTTTGAAGGTGATAGTGGCACTAGATTTAGGATTATCCGGGCTATCAAAAACCGGTTTGGAGCAGTCAACGAGCTGGGAGTATTTGCGATGACAGATAAGGGATTACGTGAGGTTAGCAATCCATCTGCAATTTTTCTATCCCATGAACAGGAAAATGTACCTGGTAGTATTATTATGGTTTCTCATGAAGGTACGCGGCCATTATTAGTTGAAGTACAAGCGTTAGTGGATGAATCCCCAGCTCCCAACCCACGTAGAGTAGCGTTGGGACTTGATCAAAATCGCTTAGCTGTATTATTAGCTGTTCTACATAAACATGGAAGAATCGCAACCTATAATATGGATGTATTTATCAACATTGTTGGTGGAGTTAGGATCAATGAAACTGGAGCCGATCTAGCCATATTGATAGCTGTAATATCTAGTATTAATAATATAGTTTTAGCTAGAGATTTAGTGGTTTTTGGAGAGATTGGATTAGGGGGAGAAATTCGTCCAGTACCCAACGGTTTAGAACGGCTGCGTGAAGCTGACAAACATGGTTTTAAACGAGCTATTGTGCCTAGAGCTAATGCTCCTAAGGAAAAATTACCCAATATTGAAATAATACCAGTATGGCGTTTAATCGATGCTTTGGACAGTATTGCTAAATAGCCATCGGCTCTATTGGTAAGCCATGGTGAGCCCAGTTAATAATTCCTCCATGTAAATTATAAACATTATCATAACCTTGTTGGGACAGATACATACAAGCTTGGGCCGAACGAGCCCCAGTTCGACAGTAAAATACTACCTGTTTATCCTTGGGTATTTCATTCATGCGTAATGGCAACACTGTCAATGGTAAAGGCTGACCTGTTGGAATAGATGCTTGAGCCATTTCTTTTGTGGTACGTACATCAATTAAAATTGGTGGTTCATCCCGTTCTAACCATTGAGCCAGCTCATTAGAATCAATATTTTTAACTAACATAATTTTATTTTTCAATTATTTTAAAGACAAACTGTGGTATTTATAGCAATTCTTAATTATGAATGCTTAATGAACTTCAAGATAAATATCAATCATTTAATTCGCATAAATGTATTTCATTCAATTGGGAAATACTATATAATTCAGTACAGGACAAAGTCAGGACTTCAAACTGATACTTTTTTAACAATGTCCTGTAATCCTGATTTAAATAGCTGACATATCAATATATTGGTAGAACCAACTAATGTTAATTATTGATTTTCATCAGATAAAGTTATATTTAACTCTAATATCTCACATTCTCCATCTTTTTCTATATTAATTTTAATATCCTCATCTTGAATGGCAATATATTTCCTGACAACTTCTAATAATTCTTGCTGTAACATCGGTAAATATTCAATAACCGGAGAATCACGCAAATTACGCTCATGGGCAACGATAATTTGTAAACGTTCTTTCGCAACTGCGGCAGTTTTCTTTGGCGGTCTTAAAGTATAAAAATATTTGAGAATGCTCATGTTAATTTTTGAATAAACGAGTCAAAAAACCCTTCTTTTCTCTAACTGGTGGTTCTTCACCAAGAAAACGAGCTACAACATCGAGATAAGCTTGGCCAGCATCGCTTTTTTTATCAAGGGTTACTGGAATACCAGAATTAGATGCTTGCAATACAGACTTAGATTCAGGAATTACTCCTAAAAATGGAATTGCCAAAATTTCTTGAACATCTTCCACACTTAACATATCACCACTAGTTACCCGTTTGGGAGCATAACGAGTCACTAATAAATGTTCTTTAATTGCTGGTAAATTTTGTACTGCACGCCTAGTTTTACTAGATAACATACCAATAATACGGTCTGAATCTCGGACTGATGAAACTTCTGGGTTAGTTACAACTATTGCTTCATCAGCAAAATACATAGCCATAATAGCACCATGTTCAATACCAGCCGGAGAATCACAAACAATAAATTCAAATCTTTTACGTAATGTCTCTAATACTTTTAATACTCCTTTCAAAGATAGAGCATCTTTATCACGAGTTTGTGAAGCTGGTAAAATAAATAAATTTTCTACTCGTTTATCTTTGATTAAAGCCTGATTTAAATTACCTTCACCATTTATAACATTAATAAAATCATATACAACTCGGCGTTCACAACCCATAACTAAATCCAAATTGCGTAATCCAACATCAAAATCAATGACTACAGTTTGGTAGCCACGTAAAGCTAATCCGGTAGCAAAAGCGGCACTGGTAGTTGTTTTGCCAACGCCACCCTTCCCAGATGTAACAACAATAATTTTAGCCATTTTCCTAAATATAAGTAATTGATATTATTTAAAGTGGTTCAATCTTTAATACATTATTTTCCAAATAAATTTGGGCTGGTTTGCCCTGTAAATTGTCCGGTAAATCTTCGTTTACTTGGTACTGTCCAGCAATTGAAACTAATTCTGCATTGAAATTTTGACAAAAAATTCGAGCGTTAACATTTCCATTAAAACCAGCTAAAGCTCTGCCTCGTAAAATACCATACACATGAATGTTTTGATGTGCTAAAATTTCAGCACCATGACTAACTGTAGATAATATGACTAAATCACCATCTGGTGCAACTATCTGTTGACCAGAACGAACTGGTTGTTTGATAATTTTTGCTGTAGAATTAGCTATTTCCTCGTTAGTTTCATTAACTGTTTCTTGTTGGAGACGTGCTGATTGAGTTTCTTTCAAGATTCCTAAATTATTAATTATTGCTATATCATTTTGCTGTGGATTTCCACTTCGTACCGCAACTGGGACTAAACCTTGCTCACGTAATAATTTAATTAAGTCTGCGACAATATCATTCTCTGTATTTTGTACCGCTTTTAAATCAATAACTACGGGAGCTTGTTGAAAAAAATCTGGTACTTTGGATACTTTTTCAATTAACTGTTCTGCAATTATTTCGCCATCATCTTCTAATACATGCAGAATCATTAATGTTAAGAGGCTACCTTTAAATTCTATTGCTGGAATATAGGACATACTAGAAGTTAAATATTATAATGATTATGATTGGCTTGTTTCATATCTAAATGAAATTGTTCAGTTAATATTTTTAATTTTTCAGAAAAAAGAGTTTCTTTATCCATTTGTATAATGGCGATTTTTTTAACTAAATAATTCAATAAACTATAAGGTTTGACATGACTATATGTTACTCTACTCAACTGGGATATTTCTTCGGCAGACAGAGGTAAATCTCGATATTTTAATTCAAAAATTATTTCGTCATAAGTCAATTTAGGCAATCTTTTTTTTTCTAACTCTAACCATGAATATCGATTTACTTTGTTTGCAATACATATCACTGACTGGTCATGTGGTTCAGTTGTAACGCACAATAAAGATATTTTTTCATGGTTTTTTATGTTATCAAGCTGGTCAAAGAATTTTACGTCAAAATCAATATTTGAGTTATTTAATAGTTCATCAAAATGATGCAATATCAAGATAATATTATTATCAATCGCATTTTTTAGCTTTATTATCAATTCATCTAAAGTTTTGGGAATTACCCCTCTGATCGTAAAATTTTGCCAAATTGTTTCTATGAAGATATTATAATTATTTCTAAAATCAGTCATATTCAAGATTATTACTTCGGTATTTTTTAAGTTAGCAAGTTTTATATCTTCTAATAATCTTTTTCTGCCTTGACCGTCTTGAGAAATTAAATTTACTGAAATACCTCGTCGTAAAGTTTGAATAATATTAGTGGTAAATATTGGACGTAAAGCTGGCATTTTTTTTCCTATTTGCAGGTATTTAAAATTTTAAGCATTATAACATATTCTGTATATAATTTTTTAAAAAGTAGGTTAGTGGCAACGTAACCCAACATTTTGACCATTTAAGTTTATGTCAGGTTGCGTTTCTCTAACCCAGCCTACATTATTAACGCTTATTTTGTAACATGCGTTTAGTGTCTGGTCCTATCGGTAAATAATTGTCATAAGAACTCAAAATAACACTATCCTTAGCACGAACTAGTTTATAAGTTACATATACAGACTCCTTGCCAGCTCCATAAGTACCAACTACAACAGCATATGCATCATGTTGAAGGCTAATTTCCCGTAACTTTCTGGATAACAATAACTCACCAGTTTGCTCCTGCACAAAAACATTGGAGGTACGCATTTTCATTTCAATAACTTTGTAACCACGTTGAGCAAGACGAGAACCAATTTGTTCGCCAATAACTCGTCCAAAAGTCGAAGATTGTTGTACATTATTAATATTTACAAAACTTGTTACTAATATTGGTTGTTTGGTATAAACTCCATTATGGCGTGGCTCTAAATGATGAATATCATTGATCCCCTTTAACAACTTATCAGTAGCTTTATAACTAGTGGAAATTAAGTTATAATCTTTAGAAAATATAGAACATCCAGCTATGAATATGACTATTAAAAATGAGGTGAATATTTGTTTCATCATTAATTAACCATCTGATAAGTTTTAGCAAAATTTTCATAATGGTCATAATCACCAGTGTTGATATAATACATTCTAGAATCTCCAAACACGTATTGTTGACCCATTGTTACTGATGTCGTAATAATAACTTCAGTATTAGTTTCACCTGGCAAATAATAGTCTAATAATGCGTCTGCGTCCGCTGCTAAAGTAAAAGGAAGTATAGCCAAACCAGGATATGTCCAGTTATCAATTGCACTAACTATCATCCATACACCACCAGCTAGTGCAGTATAAGCACCTGGAGGAGGATAAGTTAGTCGTCTATCTTTATGATGAACTACTTGTATGTCGTAATTAACCACCAACGTATCTCTACCAAATCCAGCATCATTAGTTAAAACCACTAAGCTTTGTTGAATTAGTTTGGTGTTAAGTAAATTATAAAAAGCTTTACCAAAAGGTATTTCCTCTTGTTTATCAGATATTTTAACAAACACTGATGGCAAAGTTTCAGCATTAGGGAAAGTAAGTTCCATCGTTTTTTTCAAACGATTCGCAACGTCAATTGCTAAAACATCCCAATGATGAACAGCTTGCATTTTTTGTTGCCCAGTCACCGGATAAGATTTGGCTATCGGTATGGGTCTATTAGAACAACCAGCTATTAAGAAGCTAAGTATTGCAACTAAAATATATCCTTTCATAGTAAATTCTTCAATTATAAACCATAAATATTAGTTATTGATTTTACGCAAATGTTAAACTTGTGAATCTGGTTAGTAAACTATTATATTAAATAATTATCCAAAAACTATATAATTTGTAATAACTAACAGTTAAAACTTAAAGTAAATTCTAAATTATAGTGTAAAGTAAAATCCAGAGCAATGCCAAATTTAAATAACTTTGTTAAAAATTATAATTTAAAAGATATTGGCTCATTATTGTGGCAAGTTTTAGATTTAGACGCAATACCAGCAGAATTAATAATTCGGTATAATGCTACAGATAACTTGCCATGGGAGTGTTTGTATCATCCACAATTAGGTTTTATAGGCAAACATCCTGCTTATACTTTATATCGCTATATATATTCTAACACTGGCTCGATTCCAACTGGGCCACTTAAAATATTATTATTTACTATTCAACAAACTCCACAGCGGCAAGTCCACTTAGATATTGATATAGAGGCTCAACAAGTGCGTGCAGCTCTAATGCCTTTTATAAATAGTGGTATGGTACATTTTTATAGTCCGAGCGATGGTTATTTTAGCACTTTAACTCAGCTCATGCGAAATCAGGAGTGGCATTTAGTAATAATTAGTGGTCATGGATTGATAAAAAACAACCAAGCTTATTTAGTATTTGAAGATGAAATTGGCACTAAAAATTTAATTACTGGCAATGATTTAGCTCAAATATTTAACAAAGTGCGTTGTGTAGTATTAGCAACTTGTAAATCGGGCCAGTTAGTAAAACATAATTTAATTGAACCACTGCTCCAAGTTGGAATTTCTAATATAATAGGTATGCGGGAAGCTTTAATAGACCGAGCTGCTAAAATATTTATCCAAACATTATGTATAAATCTAGCCCAGCAACAACGGATAGATGTGGCAGTACAAGCCAGCCGCTGTGCTATGACCAATTTATTAGCTCCCAACGAGATATGGCAACAAGCAGATAGTGCTATTATTGAACAATGGAGCTTGCCAATATTATTTAGTAGTAATCCTGTTTTAATCAATTGGAATTTCAAACCACATAAAACCAACTTAAGTTCACCCAGCAAAATCTTTATTGGGCGTCAGCATGAATTACAAACCTTAATTAAAAAATTACGGACTGGAGAAATAAAACGTTTACTTATCAGAGGGATTAGTGGTATAGGTAAAACCTCTTTAGCTGAACAGTTGACCATAAATTTGCTGCAAGACGGTTATAAAGTATTAACTTCTGAAGTAGAAAATTTAGAGCCAAATAATAGAATTATATTAACTTCTCGACATACTGGATTGGCAAATTTTTATGATTATTATCTAACTCGACCTAATTTTTATGATTTTTCTCGTTATATTCATTATTTAGATTTAGGCTATGAATTTCCTCAAATTTTACGAATATACCAAGCGTTGGGAGGAAATTACCGAGCAGTACAATTATTACAAAGCTTACCTGTTTGTTTGGATGTGGAAGGATTAAATAAACAATTAAAAATTGTGCAACGTTATTTACAAGCTGAATTAAAAAAATAGGTATAGAATTTCCCAATTAGATGAATTATATCAATACAAGAATTTGATATTTATCTTATTGAAGGGGGAAGTCAATTAACGCTAATTATCGATTACGTAATACTCAATTGATTATGCTATCCTTAAATGTACCAATTTTATTTATCAACTAAATCCATTATACTCAGCAAAATTTTAATTCGTTTACTCCGCTCTTAACTCACAATATCTTGTATTAAGATATATATTGTATTAAAATGCTAAGCTGTATTTATGAATCTTGTAAATACAAGTATGCTTTCAGAATTAAGTATTAATGTATTAACTAAATATTACGCAATTTAAAACCAGTATAAATACTAAACAAAACTAATTTAAGATGGTTTATAAATTCTATGATAGATGATTAGATATAGCATTTTTCAATTGAATGTATTATCTCAATGCAAATTAACAAGTTGATATTTATATCTAATTTAATTAAGAATTGCTATAAATAATGTTTTTACAATCAAAATAAATATATAATTATGCAATTAATCCAAATTCCAGAACAAATCTCTGGCTCCGAAATAGATGAAGAAATTATTGAAATCTTTGTTGAAGAAGTTGAAGAAGTTCTTGAAGAAATCGTTAACAGTTTAAATTCTTGGCAAAATTCTCCTGATGATTCAGAAGCTTTAGCAACATTGCGACGTAATTTTCACACCTTGAAAGGTAGTGGACGTATGGTAGGAGCAAGTGCAATAGGAGAACTTGGCTGGCATTTTGAAAATATGTTTAACCAAGTAGTTAATGGTACTTTGGCAAGAAATGAAGATATGTTAATGCTTATTGGTAAAGTTGAAAAAATATTGCCTAGCATGGTCAAGCAATTTCAACAAAGTCAAACAGCACCTTATGAAGTATTATTATTAATTTCACAAACAGAATATTTTATTAAAACTAAAGGCCAAAGTTTAGGCGAATTTGAACCTGATTCTATAGATAATGAATCAAAACTATATGAATTTAAAAATAATTATAAATCAGATGATATAGAAGAAAATATTGAATTAAAATTAGAACCAGAAAATATTTTAGCTGAAGATGACGAATTATTTGATAGTGATGAACTTTTAAATAATTTAGAACAATTTGAATTTACAGATGAATTATTTGATGGTAATGAATTAAACCTTGATAATATATCTGATCTAGAATTAGAAGATAGTGATTTTTCTGAAATTGAATTTGAAGATATAGATACTGAATTAGCAGATGAAGAACAAATTATTGATGATAATATATATGATGACGAAGAAATTGATCCTAGATTATTAGAAATATTTAAAATTGAGGCTAATGAACATCTGGTTGAGTTAACAAATTGTTTGGATAATTTTGCTGAGCAAGATTATATGATCCAAGAAGTTGTGCGATCTTTTCACACTCTAAATGGTAGTTCACGTACCGTAGATATTTCTACTATTTCAGATATAGCTTCTCCATTAGAAAATTATGCTACAACTTTATTTGAACAGAAAATTGAATTATCGTCAGAAATTATAACTTTATTTAAAGAAGCAGTTCAATTAATTGATAATTATCTCAATGGTTCAAAACCAGATAAAGATATATTACAAACATTTTTAACTAACGTAGAACAAAGTTTTGCAAATTTAGCCCAAGAATCCGAGAATGATGAAGATACTGAATTACCAGATACTACAGATGAGTTTTTAGCAATTTTCTTGGATGAAGCTGAAGAAATTTTAGAAAATACTCAATCTTTGTTAGAGCGCTGGACTGCCTCTCCAAATAATATGCAGTTAATGAAAGAATTGCAACGAGAATTACACACTCTAAAAGGTGGAGCTCGTATGGTTGGTATCGTTCAAATGGGGGATTTGAGCCATCATTTAGAATCTGTATTGACCAAAATTGTTGAAGGAACTGCTAAGTCCAGTAATAAATTACAAGAAATCGTACAAAATAGTGTGGATGAACTGGCAGCTATGTTAGAAGCGATACGCTCTAATGTACCTTTAGAAATGCCGGAAGATTTAATTAAAAAAATAGAAACATCTATCAATAATCAAGGAGAAGATACAGAAGAACCTACCGAAGAAATTATTGAAACTGTTATCAACCAAAAAATTACTCAAATTGATAAGCAGCTTAACGAGAAAGAAGCGGAATTAGCTGACAGTGCGGATGACAGAATTAGAGTTAGGGCTACATTAATTGACAAATTAACCAACTTGGCTGGTGAATTATCTATTTCACGAGCTCATATGGAGCAACAACAAGGGGTAATTAAAAATAATTTGGGAGAAATGGAACAAACTATAATTCGTTTGCATGACCAATTACGCCGTTTAGAAATAGAAACTGAAGCTCAAATTATTTCTCATTTTGGTGGATTAGAAGAAACTGATGCTGAATTTGATTTACTCGAATTAGATCGCTTTTCAGTGATGCAACAGTTATCTCGCAGTTTAATGGAGAGTATTAGTGATTTGACTAATATTGAGGATTCTCTTAAAACCACAACTCGACAAAGTGACACTTTACTAGTTCAACAAAGCAGAATTGGAGCAGAATTACAAGAAAACATCATGCGTACTCGTATGGTACCTTTCTCAAGAGTTTCTCCACGTTTACAGAGAATAGCTCGACTTACCGCCAGAGAATTACGGAAACAAGCTGATTTTGCTATTGAAGGTGAAAATATTGAATTTGAAAGGACAGTGCTTAATCGTATTGTCGCTCCATTAGAACATATGTTGCGGAATGCCATAGGTCATGGAATTGAAGATGCCCAAACTCGTAAACAAGCTGGTAAATCGAGTGTCGCTAAAATTACTGTTAATATTGCTAAAGAAGGAGCAGAACTGATAGTTAAATTGAGTGATGACGGTGCTGGTTTAAATCTTGCTGCAATTCGGCAAAAAGCTGAAGAACGTGATTTAATTCAGCCAGATACAGTAGTAAATGACCATGAATTAATGCAATTTGTACTAGAGCCTTCTTTTTCTACTGCTAAGATGGTAACTCAATTATCCGGACGAGGAGTTGGTATGGATGTCGCTAATAATGAAATTAAACAATTAGGTGGTAATTTACGGATATTTTCTAAGGAAGGAAAAGGCACTACATTTGAAATTCGCTTACCGTTATCTTTGACTATTAATCAAGCTTTACTGATCCATGTGGGCGAAGAAACAATGGCGATTCCAATCAACCATCTAGATGCTGTTATGCGAGTTCCACGTGAGCAAGTAATGGGTGATAATGATAAAGTAATTCATTACAAATACATGGATAATGATTATAATATTTTCCATCTAGGTGAACTACTTGGTTTTAGTAAAGCTGTTGCTTTAGATATGCCTTTAATACCAGTATTGTTAGTACGTGCTGCCAATAATCGAGTAGCTTTATTAGTGGATGGAATTGAAGGTAGTAAAGAAATTGTGGTTAAATCTATCGGCCCTCAAATTGGAGGAATTCGTTGGATAGCTGGAGCCAGTATTCTTGGAGATGGAAGGGTGGTTATTATCTTAGATGTACCGGCTCTGACTCGTATCGATTCCACTAAATTTGTTGCTCCACAGATGATGGAGACAGAAGAAGAAAAAGTAATAGCCAAAACTATTATGGTGGTAGATGATTCGATTACTGTACGCAAAGTAACTGCCAGGTTGTTGAAACGACAAGGTATGGAAGTAATAACCGCCAAAGATGGTATTGATGCTATAGCTCAATTACAGGAACATATTCCAGATTTAATGTTATTGGATGTAGAAATGCCACGCATGGATGGTTATGAATTGGCAACTCAAGTACGTAATAATGCTGATTTGAAACATATACCAATAATTATGATTACCTCACGTACTGGAACTAAACATCGTGATAAGGCCGAAAAAATTGGCATTGATCGTTATTTAGGAAAGCCGTTTAATGAAGTTGAGTTACTTAACAATATAAATTCATTATTGGCAGAAAATAATAATTAACTAGGATTGTATATGTCGAACGAAAACTTTGTACGGTGTTTATTAGTTCCACTAGGAGATAAGCAGTTATTATTACCAAGTGCAGTAATTGCTGAGATTTCTCCATACCAAACCCCCAAACCAGTTGATAATCAGCCAAATTGGTTGTTAGGAATTTTTGAATGGCGTAATCAACAAGTTCCATTAGTTGCAATTGAGAAAAGTTTATCAACTAGTTCTGGAGCGGATAAAAAACATCGCAGCATAATTTTATATGGTTTAGAATCCAGTCAATTAATGCCATTTTACGCATTTACGTCCTCAGATATACCAAAATCTTTATTAATTAAAGACAATAGTTTAACTGATTATAGTTCTTCTAAACTTAACAAAAATTATTCTTTCAGTGCGATGTATGATAATCAAACAGTATGGTTGCCTAATTTAACTATTATCGAGAATATGTTAAGAAGTTTTCCTATAAAATCATAATTGATGTTACTAATAAAAAAGTCCTGTACAAAGTCAATAAGTATTAGCCTTAATTCAAAGTACGATTGAAATATTAATCAGATTAGCTCAAACTTACAAATTAAGATTATTTATTCGTTAACATTATAACTTTTTTAAAGTGTAACTTAAATGAAAAATGTTCAAATTATACAATAAAGTCATATATAATAAGTTGTGATATAATAGAACTAATAAAATTTCTGGTTGGGAGAAATATTTATTATAACTTTTTAGCATGTTCACAATTTCAAGATAATGATAAGGTGTTTATGTCTTTTTAGAACATTTTTCAATATATTTCTGAATTATTTATCAAAATTAATTTTATGACAGATCATACATTATTTTCTAAAGAAGAACGAGTGCTAAAAGATATAATAGGCAAATCTCAAGGGCAAGATATACCTCAAAAAATATATCATCAGCTATCTAAAGATTATGCTAAATTATTGAAACAAACAAAACTACTGGTGAAAATGAGTGATAAACAACAATACCAGTTGACAGATTTAGCGGAAAAAATTAATATTAAAAATCAAGATTTAATTCACCTAGATCAGGAAAAAAATGAATTTTTAGGGATTGTTGCTCATGATTTAAAAAACCCTCTCAATGCAATTCAAGGGTCAGCAGGTTTTATTAAGGAAGCACTTGAAGACCTATCAAAACAAGAAATACTAGAATTAATGGAGATGGTAGAACAGGCTTCACGGCAAATGTATTATTTGGTCAGTAATTTATTAGATGTGAATGCAATTGAAGCAGGTAAGATGAATCTTACAATTAGTAATGTTGATTTACTAACAATTTTACAAGCTTTGATAATTCACTATAAATCACATACTAAAGCCAAACAAATATCATTAAATTTACATTTGTCAGAACAAAAATATCTGATTTTAGCTGATCAAAATATGCTATATCAAATATTGGATAATCTGGTTTCTAATGCGATTAAATATTCGCCTATTAATAAAAAAATAGATATCTATTTATCCAAAGAATTACAAATGATACGTTGTGAAATAAAAGATGAAGGACCAGGTTTGAGCGAGTCAGATCAAAAAAAATTATTTGGTAAATTTACTCGTTTAGCTCCTAAACCAACAGCAAATGAACATTGTAATGGTTTGGGTCTGTTTATAGTAAAAAAATTGGTTGAAATGATGCAAGGTAAGGTGTGGTGTGAAAGCGAATTGGGAAGTGGGTGTAAATTTATTGTTACATTTCCAAGTGGTTCTTAAAAGAATTATGAAAGAAAAAATATCTAATGAACTTTTTGAGTTTAAAGAAGAATGTGATAAACATGGAATTTTACTTAGTTTCTATGGTTATTTTTCGCAAGAACTTTTAGTTGAAATTGGTGATACCTTAAGAAACAGAATGAAATTAGATAATACCAACTCTACTAAAATGATAAAAATATTTGCTATGTTTATAGAACAAGCACAAAATATTATTCACTATTCTGCTGAAAAATCTTTTAATAAGGAACTAAATTGTAGTTTAAGTAATGGAGTAATTGTAGTAGGTTATCAGGATGATTTGTATTATGTATTATGTGGTAATCAAATTGATAAAAAAAATATTGAATTGCTTACAAAAAAATTAACCACTTTACACAATATGAATAAAAATGAACTTAAATATTATTATAAAAAACAACGTAAATCACTAACAACAGGTCTAGGTTTTATTGAACTAGCTAGAAAAAGTGTTAAACCAATTGATTTTGATTTTCAGTCAATTGATGAACAATTCTCATTTTTTTCATTAAAAACTTATATTTAAAGAATAACATGGACAATTGGAAAACCGAAGCTACTAAATATACTCCCGAAATTTATTTTGATGCAAGTAATAGTGTTCTTGGAATAAATGGTGAATCTTACCCGGAAAATATTGCTGAATTCGCTGGCCCTCTTTTTTCTTGGTTAGAAAATTATCTAAAAAATTTAGGAGAACAAACTTTTATAGTAAATATTGAATTGATTTATTTTAATAGTAGTTCTTCCAAAATGTTATTAGATTTATTTGATTTACTAGAAGAAGAAGTCAGTGATAATAGTAAAAAAATTGTAGTTAACTGGATTTATGATAAAGAAAATGATGCCGCCCAAGAATATGGTGAAGAATTTCAAGAGGATTTAGAATCACTTCCTTTCAATTTAGTTAAAAAAGAATAATAATTTTAATATGCAAACTAGTTGGCATAATAATAGTTTATTCCATTTAGATTATCCTTTACTGTCTGGTTTATTATTACTATTTGCGATTGGGTTAGTTACTCTATATAGTGCTGGTGGACAGAATCTTGACCTGATTTTTAGGCAGATACTACGTTTTTTCATAGGTTTTGGAATCTTATTATTACTTGCTCAAATTCGTACCCAAAAAATTGTGGGATTTGTACCTTGGATATATATGTTTGGTATATTGTTATTGTTATCGGTACTTATAATAGGAGAATCTGCCAATGGTTCGCAACGTTGGATAAATTTGGGGTTATTTCGTTTTCAACCTTCTGAAATTATGAAACTAGCAGTACCAATGATGGTAACTTGGTATTTAACTAGTAAACCATTACCGCCTACTTATGGACGTATATTAGGGGCCTTAGCAATAATTTTTATACCAGTACTTTTAATAATAAAGCAACCTGACTTGGGTACTTCTTTATTAATAGCTTCTTCAGGTATGTTTGTATTGTTATTAGCTGGATTAAGTTGGCGTATTGTATTTGGGTTTATTTCTCTAGTTATTTGCAGTGCTCCATTATTATGGCATTATGTACTACATGAATACCAAAAAGTCCGAATAAAAACCTTTCTTAATCCAGAAGAACATCCTTTAGGAGCTGGTTATCATATAATCCAATCAAAAATTGCCATTGGTTCTGGAGGTTTTTCTGGTAAAGGATGGCTAAATGGTACTCAATCAAATTTACAATTTTTACCAGAGCGTTCTACTGATTTTATTTTTGCTGTTTATAGTGAAGAATTCGGTCTCTTAGGAGTATTAATACTACTAATTATCTATTTTTTTGTGTTATCACGAGGAATGTATATTGCTTTAAAAGCCCAAGATAGTTTTGCTCGTCTACTAGCTGGTAGTTTAACCTTGACTTTTTTTGTCTATATATTTGTTAATATGGGCATGGTTTCTGGATTATTGCCTGTGGTTGGTTTACCTTTACCATTAATCAGTTATGGTGGAACTTCTTTAGTTACATTGATGGCAGGATTTGGAATAATTATGGCAATCCATACTCATCGAAGGCTATTGTCTGCTTAAGTATCCCCAAAGCATTGTTTTTAATAATTTTTATTAAAACCGACTTTAAACTCCCTTCTATATCATAGTTTACTATTTCGCCTAATAATTTTTTATCGATTTCTTGCAAGTTTATATATTATTGTAAGCATACCCATTAATTAATTTTGATAATTGCTTAATCTCCTATCCTTGATAGTATAAGCAATTAAAACATTATCTAAACTGTATATTGATCATTTTAAACAAGTTAATGATACCTATGGACATGATGTTGGTGATTCTGTTTTAGTAGAACTTGCTATAATTTTAACTAATCATTGTCGACAAATTGATATTCCTTTTCGTTGGGGAGGAGAAGAATTTATTATATTACTTCCTGAAACAGACATTAAAGGAGCAATAAAATTGGCAGAAAGAATTAGGCAAACAATTGAAATATATAATTTTACAACAGCTGGGCATCAAACTGCCAGTTTTGGAGTTTCTGAATTAAAACAAAATTATCAATCATTTATATAATCATGTATGAATAAATTAAATGTTTACTATATTTAGGTAATATCAGATGCCAATTATTAAACGAATTGTAAGTATACTAAGTATTCTTACTAGTATTATAATTTTACCAGTCTATGCTTCACTTACTGTTAATCCGGTAAATTTATCTATTGACAAAGTAGAAAATAATGGCTATTCACTTGATTTTAACACTCTTTCTACTGAACATGATATCACTTATTGTACCGAAGGAATAATTGAACAAAATTATTATTATCAACTTGTATTAACTAATGGCGTTACGTGGGGAAAACAGTTAAATTTACCATTAGTCGATTCATCAGTCGATGTAGTTGTAAGTAGAATTAGTGGTGGAAGTCAAGGTGATGATTCAGTCAAATTTTTAATACAGTCACCGTCAACACCAAATGGAACCTGCTTTAGCCTATTAGGAAAAGATATTGTCCTAAATATTCCTCAAGCTATATTAGGTGAAGAGTTCTTAATTGAAGCTTTCTTTGAAGAGGCTAGTCCTAACGACTTTGTAAATCCTGCTGAAACCGCTAGTTTGGTGAAAATAATCGAGTTTTGTGCAAGTGACACAGAAATACCGCAAAATGAATGTGAAACTTTGAGAGAACTTTATAGCGCTGCTGGTGGTAATAATTGGCTTGATAATTGGAATTTAACTCAAACTCCTTGTGATTGGGCTGGAATTACTTGTGATTTAGACAATAGTCATGTCACGGCAATTGAGTTAAGTGATAACAATCTAATTGGAACTATTCCAGATTTAAGTCCATTAACAAATCTCCAAACTTTAGATTTAAGTAATAATCAATTAACTGGCAAAATTCCAGAGTTAAGC
>DAOUSR010000076.1 GCA_030627125.1 Thioploca sp. | reverse complement strand
TATTTTACGTTATTTTTGTGGTTTTTGTCTAATATGTCAACTGTCTTAACAACTGTGGACTTAAAAACTGTCCAAGCCATTATTAATAGTACGGATTTTAATGAAATTATGTATAAATATTTAAGTTTTATATTTTTAATATACTGTTTTCCAATTCAAGCTGAAAATTTGTTGGAACTGTACAAACTGGCCGAACAAAACGATCCGCAATTAAAAATTGCCAATTCTGAACGTTTGATAACCCTGCAAAAAAAACCACAAGCTCAAGCTCCACTATCACCACAAGTAACACTGAATGCTAATACCAGCGAAAATTGGAACAAAAATTCTAATACAAGTACCGAAAACTCTATTATTGGTTTTAATGTTTCTTTAAGTTATGCTCTGTATCGACGGGATTTAACAATCCAATTAAACCAAACAGATAACCAGATTCAACAAGCAGAAGCGAACTATGAAACTGCTAGACAGGTATTGATAAAAAGATTAGCCGATAGCTATTTTGCTATACTTGCGGCCAGTGATAATGTCAAATTTGCACTTGGGGCAAAAAAAGCTTTTAAACAGCAATTAAATGATGCTACTCAACGATTTGAAGTTGGTTTAATAGCTATTACTGATGTACAGGAAGCTCAAGCTGGTTATGATATTGCAGTGGCAGATGTGATTGTGGCTGAAAATAGATTAAATAATGCTTATGAAGATTTGCGTGCTATAACCGGTAATTATCATTCAGTACTAGCAAGCTTAAAACCAGAGGCCAAAATAATGGTACCTAAAAATGCTGACCTTGATGTTTGGACTGAAATTGCCTTACAACAGAATCCCCAAGTATTAGCAATTCAGCAGGCTTTAGAAGTCGCTACTCAAGAGATTGCTAAACAACGAGCAACAAATTGGCCTACTGTTGATTTAGTAAGTAACTATAATTATAGTGATTCTATCAGGGGTGAGCAGACTGGGAATAATGTGAGTGGGGCTAGTGTAGGATTGCAACTTAGATATTCGTTGTATTCTGGAGGAGCAGTTGAATCTCGGATTAAAGAAGCTCAACAACGGCGAATTCAAACCTTAGATCGGTTAGAACAACAACGACGCACCGTGCAAATGCAAACTCGGCAAGCGTTTTTAAATTTATTGTCTAATGTAAGTAGAATCAAGGCTCTTAAGCAAGCATTAAAATCTATTCAAACCGCATTGAAAGCTATCCAAACTGGGTTTGAACTAGGTACACGTACTTCAGTTGATGTGGTCAATGCTCAACGGGATTTATTACGAGCTCAAAATAACCATTCCACTGCTCGTTATGATTATGTGATTAGTACGTTGCAGTTAAAGCAAGCGGTTGGCATGTTAAACTTGGAGGATTTAGAAATTGTGAATAGTTGGCTGGTTCAGGATTCTAACCTTTGATTTTATAGTGTTTTTCAATAATTATTTGATATTTATACTGAATTTCATTAAGCATTAAGAATTAAGCATTCATTTAAAATTTAAAATATGTTATCCTAAATTCACTTAAAACCATACCAGAATTCGCTATGAAACTAGACGCAAAAACCCCAACTGGTCCAATTACCAACAAATGGACAAAGCATAAATTTGACCTAAAATTAATCAATCCGGCCAATAAAAGAAAATACGAAATTATAGTGGTAGGAACTGGATTAGCTGGTTCTTCAGCAGCAGCAACTTTAGCCGAACTAGGTTATAACGTTAAATCTTTCTGTTTCCAAGATAGCCCTAGACGCGCTCACAGTGTTGCAGCCCAAGGTGGAATTAATGCAGCCAAAAATTATCAAGATGACGGCGATAGTATCTATCGACTATTTTACGATACCATTAAAGGCGGTGATTTTCGGGCTAGAGAAGCTGGTGTTTACCGATTAGCAGAAGTAAGTGGTAATATTATTGACCAATGTGTAGCTCAAGGCGTTCCATTTGCTCGTGAATATGGCGGTTTATTAAGCAATCGTTCCTTTGGAGGAGCTCAAGTATCACGAACTTTTTATGCTAAAGGTCAAACCGGGCAACAGCTACTGATTGGAGCCTACAGTGCTTTAAGCCGGCAAATATGGAATGGTAAAATCCAAATGTATCCCCGCACTGAAATGCTAGAATTAGTAGTGGTGGACGGTAAAGCTCGTGGTATTGTGGTAAGGAATTTAGTGACTGGCAAAATTGAATCGCATTCGGCCCATGCGGTGGTATTAGCTACTGGTGGTTATGGGAATGTCTTCTTCTTATCAACCAATAATATGGGCGGTAATGTCACAGCAACTTGGCAAGCTCATAAGAAAGGAGCTGTATTTGCGAATCCAAGCTTTACTCAAATTCATCCCACTTGCTTACCAGTTCATGAAGGGCATCAATCTAAACTGACTTTAATGTCGGAATCATTACGCAATGATGGTCGAGTTTGGGTTCCAAAAAATCCAGATGATAAAAGACAACCTAATAATATTCCAGAAATGGAACGAGATTATTTTTTAGAAAGGAAATATCCTTCATTCGGTAATTTAGTTCCTAGAGATGTAGCATCACGTAATATTAAGCAAATTTGTGATGAAGGGAAAGGTATTGGCACTACCGGTTTAGCTGTGTATTTAGATTTTAAAGATGCTATCGCAAGGCAAGGTAAACGAGAAATAGAGAATAAATACGGCAATATTTTCCATATTTATGAAAAAATTACTAATGAAAATGCGTATACCAGCCCTATGCAAATTTATCCAGCCGTACATTATACAATGGGGGGATTGTGGGTAGATTATAATTTAATGACAACTGTCCCCGGTTTATTTGCATTGGGAGAAGCTAATTTTTCTGATCATGGAGCCAATCGTTTAGGGGCTAGTGGTTTGATGCAAGCATTGGCTGATGGTTATTTCATAATTTCTCACACTATCGCTGATTATTTAGTAAATGCAGATAAAATATCTACTGATCATTCTGCGTTTAAACAAGCGGAACAATCTGCTAAGGACCGAATTAGTAAAATATTGAGTATCAAAGGCGAAAAAACTGTGGATGAATTTCATAGAGAATTGGGTTTAATAATGTGGAATTACTGCGGTATGTCACGTAATGAAGCTGGTTTAAAATTAGCTAAAGAAGAGATCAAAAAATTGGAGGCAGAGTTTTGGCAAAATCTTAAGATGGTTGGTATTAATGAAGAACTCAATCAAACCTTAGAGAAAGCTCTACGAGTTGCCGATTTCTTAGAAATGAGCCAATTGATGGTGACAGATGCTTTACACCGTAATGAGTCTTGTGGCAGTCATTTTCGGAAAGAATATCAGACTGAAGATAACGAAGCTAAACGTGATGATGAAAATTTCACATATGTTGCTGCTTGGGAATATCAAGGTAAAAATCAAACCGAAGCATTACATAAAGAAGAGCTAGTATTTGAAGAAGTTGAATTATCCAGCAGGTCTTATAAATAATCCCTTATATTTGCAATGGCTATTTACATTTCCATACAAACATAATACTTAAAAATGGCAATTAATATAAAACTTATTATCCAACTGAATATAAAATATAAAGGGTAACCGGGATTACCCCTACAAATAAATATTTTAATTTAGCGGTAATTGAGAATTATTGTTATAACCCTAAATACCCAAATATCACATTATCTGTTCTGATTTTACTAACGGAATCACCGGATAAGGCCATTTCCATGTAGTAGTTGTCTGCGGAACTGTCACCATAGTAATACAATTAACTGGACAAGGTGCAATACATAATTCACAACCAGTGCATTCTTGATCAACTACTGTGTGCATATGTTTAGCAGTGCCTAAAATAGCATCAACTGGACAGGCCTTTATACATAAAGTACAACCAATACAAGCAGATTCATCAATTACTGCTAATTGTAACGGAGGTTCTTGATATTCACCTTCCAATGGTTTAGGTTCACGGTCCAACAAATTAGCAATTGCCAACATTCCTGCTTCCCCACCAGGCGGACAGAGATTAATTTCTTCATTTTTTTTAACAATAGCTTCTGCATATGGTCTGCAACCAGGATAACCACATTTACCGCACTGTTGTTGTGGTAGAATTTTATCAACATTATCAACTACTGGATCACCTTCCACTTTAAACCGTATTGCAGCATAACCGAGCAGTAAGCCAAATAAAATAGCCAATATACCAAGAGTAATAATTGTGGTGATCATAATTTTACTAATCCTGCAAAACCCATAAACGCCATTGACATAATGCCAGCAGTGATCAATGCAATTGGAGCTCCTTTAAATGGAAATGGTACATCTGCTTGATTAATACGCTCTCGCATAGCAGCAAATAACACCATCACTAATGAAAAACCAATTGCCGCTCCAAATCCATAAGTAGCCGACTCTATAAAACCATGTTTTTCCTGAACATTTAACAATGCTACACCTAGTACAGCACAATTAGTGGTAATCAAAGGTAAGAAAATGCCTAAAATTTGGTATAATAATGGGCTGGTTTTATGCACCACCATCTCGGTAAATTGAACAACAACAGCAATTACTAAGATAAATGCAATAGTACGCAAAAATTCTAATTCTAATGGTATCAGCAAGTATTCATTAACTAGATAACTGGTGACAGATGAAAGAGTTAAGACAAATGTTGTAGCTAATCCCATTCCGATAGCAGTTTCTAGTTTAGAAGACACGCTCATGAAAGGGCATAGTCCTAAAAATTTAACTAAAACAAAGTTATTTACTAGGACAGTGCTTATAAAAATTAGTAGGTATTCGGTCATTTTTTTTATTTTTTTATAAGAATATGTAACCCGTTGGTATTTAGGAATTAAAGAATTTTTTGAGATTAAATCTTAATATTAGAATGATGTCAATTTACAGATTTATCAACTATAAGTTTTCATAAAACTAAGGCGTTATTAATATTCAAGCCAATAATTAACTTAATATCAGTAAATTAAATTGGGATATTCCATAGTTTGATAGTTATTAGTAATGTTTGATTATTTAATTTGACTTTTTTTTGATCGATAGTTTATTCATACTTTAGATGCAATTAATGAGGCAGGGTGTGTGGGACACATATTCTTGGCTGGCTTCTACATTGTTCCTAGTTCCCACTCGCCGGAGTCAATGCCATTAAGTTAAGGAAATTGATTAGGGTAACCACAAGGGATTACCCCTACAAATCAATGTTTTATGTAGGGGCAATCCTTTATGGCTGCCCTTAACTATAAGAGCATTGACTCGCCAGAGTGGAAATTCAGTCAGGACGTGCTAACGCCTAGTCTGTTCCATTTTTACATGACGCTGGTGCATCAAGAATCAGCTCATAGCCTGTAGGGTGTATAAGCGAAGCGTCATACACCAATGTCCAAATATTATCAATACAAAATGATAGATATAATTACATAAATCCAACAATTGTGTATGACGTTATCACTTATACACCTTACGAGATAGAAACTTCCCTACCAAGTATGATTCTTCTTAAAATCATCCAAGGCAGATTTGAAGCTATTAGCTACTGTATCATTATAGTCGCCTTTTTCGGAAACAGTCTTCAACAAATCAGCATGATTAGACCGCATGTAACTATGTAAAGAACTTTCAAAATCAACAACTTTCTTTACATCGACGTCATCCAAATAACCTTCATTAGCTGCGTACAAAGAAATCGCCATTTCACCGACTGTCAAAGGAGCATATTGCTTCTGCTTCATCAACTCAGTTACCCGTTGTCCACGTTCGATCTGCTTCCTAGTACCTTCATCCAAATCTGAAGCAAACTGAGCAAACGCTGCTAACTCACGATACTGAGCCAAATCCAACCGAATACTACCACCAAGTTTCTTAATGATATTAGTCTGAGCCGCACCACCAACCCGTGATACTGACAAACCAGCATTAATAGCCGGCCGAATATTCGCATTAAATAAATCGGTTTCTAAGAAAATCTGCCCGTCAGTGATGGAAATTACATTAGTTGGTACAAAAGCCGATACGTCACCAGCTTGAGTTTCAATAATTGGTAAAGCAGTCAAAGAACCAGTTTTACCTTTCACCTTACCATCAGTAATTTTTTCAACATATTCGGCATTAATTCTAGCTGCCCGTTCCAACAAACGAGAATGCAAATAAAACACATCACCTGGATAAGCTTCTCGACCTGGTGGCCGCCGCAATAACAACGACACCTGACGATAAGCCCAAGCCTGTTTGGTCAAGTCATCGTAAATAATTAACGCATCTTCACCTTTATCACGGAAATATTCTCCCATCGAACAGCCAGCGTAAGGAGCAATATATTGCATAGAAGCAGCATCAGAAGCAGAAGCGGCAACTACAATAGTATGATCCATCGCTCCATATTCTTCCAACTTATGCACTACGTTAACTACCGAAGAAGCTTTTTGGCCAATAGCAACGTAGATACATTTGACACCAGTGTTTTTTTGGTTAATTATAGCATCAATGGCTACTGAAGTTTTACCAGTTTGGCGATCACCAATAATCAACTCACGTTGACCACGTCCTAGTGGTACCATAGCGTCAATAGCTTTCAGACCGGTTTGCACTGGTTGACTAACTGACTGACGGCTAATAACTCCGGGGGCAATCCGTTCTAATGGCAAAAATTCCGTAGTATTAGTTGGGCCTTTGCCATCAATAGGTAAACCTAAAGAATTGACTACTCGGCCTAATAAGTTTTCACCTACTGGGACTTCTAAAACCCGACCAGTACATCTAACTTTATCGCCTTCGGAAATATGTTCATAAGACCCTAACACTACCGCACCAACGGAATCACGTTCCAAGTTAAGTGCCATACCGAAAGAATTACCCGGAAATTCTAACATTTCACCTTGTACCGCATTTGCAAGGCCATGAATACGGACAATACCATCAGTTACACTAACAATAGAACCTTCGCTACGAGATTCCGTAGTTAAATCATATTGTTCAATTCTCTGTCTAATTAATTCGCTAATTTCAGAGGGATTCAATTGCTGCATTTATATTTTCTCGTAATTAAAGACGGCGTAACTCTGCGGCTAATTGTCGTAGATAACCATTGACTGAAAGATCAATAACTTCTTTATCAACTCGAACTAACCAACCGCCTAATAAGGTTTTATCAATTGTGGTGCTGATATCAACAGCTTCACCTAAGCGTTTTCTTAGAATAGTTTCAACTTGTTGAAGTTGCGAAGGTTCAACCGGATAAGGGGAAATAATTTCTACCTGAGCATAACCTTGATGTACTGCTTTCATCTGTTCAAATTGAATTGATAGGTCTGAAACTACTAATAATCTATTATTTTCCACTAAAACTTTAATTAGATTGTTACCAAGATCGTCAAACCGTTCCGAACATATATCAATTAAAATATTAACCAGATTTTTTTCTGCTATCTCAGGATTAGCAATAACTTTTGCCATCGTTGGGTCTTTAATAACGGTAGCTAAAAAAATTAAATTATTCGACCAAGCTTCTAGTGTATCCTTTTTAACTGCTAATTCAAACACCGCTTTGGCATAAGGGCGTGCTAAAGTTGCAAGTTCTGCCATAATTATTTACCTAATAATGGTTATAAACCTAACAGATTTTTAAAACCTGTCAGGTTTGCCATCTATAATTTTTTGATCATTTCGTTCAGAATATCGTTATGAGCTGCTGCGTCAACTTCACGTCCCAGAACTTTTTTAGCTGTATCTAGGGTCAAATTGATAAAATGCCTGCGCAGGTCTCCTTTAGCACGATTAATTTCTTGTTCAATTTCAGAAACCGCAGCATCAAGTTGATGTTGCCCTTCTTTCCGACCTTGTTGTTTAGCTTCATCAATGATTTCACTAGCACGCTTATTAGCAGCATTAACAATATCTGCTGCATCTTGTTTAGCTTCTCGTAAACGTTGGGCAGCTCGTTGCTGAGCTATTTCCAAATCCTGTTTACCGCGTTCCGAAGCTGCTAAACCATCAGCAATGCGTTTGGTACGGTCTGCCATCATAATGGTCATAGGCCCCCATAGGAACCTCCATACAAAAGCTACCAATATACCAAAAGTGATCATCTGTCCAAATAGAGTAACAGTGATACTCACATTAACCCCCTAAATTAGCCACCAAGAGCTTGGATAGCTGCTTGAGCTGCACCAATGAATGGGTTTGCGAAAATGAACCACATGGAAATACCCAATACGATAAACGGAAATGCTTCCATCAAACCACCAGTAAATAACATTTGCACCATTAATTGAGCTCTCATTTCTGGCTGTCTAGCGATACCTTCTAAATATTTAGAACAAATCAATGCCCAACCAAGTGCTGAAGCAAAAGCTGCTGCAGCCAAGATAATACCGACAATTAAAGCTGTCGATGCATAAATTTCTGTAATCATTTCAGGGGTCATGCAAAAAATCTCCGTAAATATAATAAAATGTGTGATGCTGGAGCATCACGGTATGTAAAAAATTAACTGTGAAATATTAATTATCAACAATTTTTTATATTGTTTTAATTCACAATTTTAGTGATCGTGTTCCAAAGATTGGTTAGCGATACCTAAATATACAACTGTTAACAACATAAAAATAAAAGCTTGTAACGTAATGATTAAGATATGAAAAATTGCCCATAATCCACCAGGTAGAAACTGCACCCACCAAGGTAATAAAGCGATCAGGATAAAAATTAATTCTCCCGCAAACATATTACCAAATAGACGCAGTCCCATACTGATTGGTTTAGACAATTCTTCAATTGTAGTCATAATAATATTAAATGGCATCAATATGATCTTAACTATCGGATTACTAGCTGGAAATGGATGGAATAAAAACATCTTCACAAAACCAATTCCGCCTTTAGCCTTAATATTGAAAATAACCAATAACATAAATACACTTGCAGCTAGGCTTAATGGGGTATCTAAATTTGCAGTTGGCACAACTTTTAGATAATTAATGCCAATTCCAGAAGCTATCCAAGGCAATAGATCGACTGGTAGCAAATCCATTGCATTCATCATAAATACCCAGACAAATATGGTTAGAGCCAATGGCCCAATCAATGGATTATAACCATTAAACGCATCTTTTACTTGTTGCCCAACAAATTCTAATAAAATTTCAAGTAAATTTTGCATTCCAGTAGGATTATCTGGATCTAAATTATCACCTACTTTTTTGGCTACCCAACCGATTAACACAGCTATACCAAAAGCAAAGAAAAAAGTATCTATATGAAAAGTCCAAAAACCTTCTCCAACCGATAAATTATGTAAATGATGTTGAATATATTCGACTGGCCCTGGGCCAGCTACTGTTTCATGAGCTTCGTTCACTCCTTATTTACTCCATTATTTAAGAATGTCCAGTTAGATAACCTAAATGGGCGACGGCAAATGCCACTAACTATTGATATTAACGTAATTATGTTTGACAATTTTAAAAAAATACAATATAATTTATGTTAATTAATAATACTACATAACGTAGTGTTGCTCAATAGAGATGTTTGTAAGTTGATGAAGGCAACTAATTTTCTATATAACGAGCCATGGTCCCTGGTCTCACCAGGGCCTTCTTATCCTCTTTCATATATTTTCTTTCTACTTTTAAATTGGTTATACAACCCATTTTCACTACCCATTATTGGATATTGAGATTGAATAAAGAACCCATTGCTTTCTTTACCTAATCCCACAACATGCCAGTAATATTCAGAATTACGAGTTATTCGTCTAACAAATATTAAATCACTCTTAAATTTTCTATTCTCTTTAATTCCATCTTTATCAAATATATATTTTGGATTTTGTAAAGTTGCATAAATCCATGAAAAAGTTTTAATTTTATCAACATTTCCTTTATGAGTTTTAAAATCTTCTATAAGATTAGTTTCATAAAATATGCCATCCAAAAATTCGTCAATTTTTTTATCTCCAATTCCAATTAAATGAGGAAAATTTATCCATTTTATTTTATTCAGCTCAATTTTTTTATCTAAAAAGAAATTGATAAAATTAGCTTCTAACTTGCCATTTTTTTCATAATCTGCAAGCTTTAGTATCAATGATCTCTTAATAAAAGAGTCTTTAAAATAAAAAAGTAACGCCTTGTAATTTAATAGCTCAATATTCAATGATTTTGGAGCTTTTGTATCAATAATATATTGCTTAACTAACTTATCCTTAGCTTTTTTCAAATCATTGATTTCAACTCTTTTAACTGCTAACTCCTTAAGTTGGCTGTCATATTTTCTAATTTCATCCTCAATAGACTTTTCTGAATTATTCATTTTTTAATTCATTCTTATTTCAAGAATGCCCAGCTAGATAACCTAAATGGGCGACGGCAAATGCCACTAACATTGGTATTGGAGGCAGATTTAACAACCCCATACCAATTACAAAAAAACTTAAGGTAAAAATAAACCGATGGATAGCAGCAAGATAAAATATTCTAACTTCAGCACCAGGTTTGTCTATCTTAGCAGCAAGGCGTATTCGACGATCCATCGTCCAAATATTAAACATCACAATACAACCACCATATAAAGCAGATTCTGCTGCTAACTGGTCTTGATAAAAGTAAAAAAACCATGCAATACTAGCAGTTATTATAGCTTGAGCAGCTAGAATTTTTGACGCTCCAGTATTTAAGGGCTTATGATCGGAATTCATCGTAAAAATTGTAAGGGGAAAATTAGTAGTTTAATGGGATGAGGTCGTTAGGTCAATCAAATATTTTAATTATAGATATAATTATTATAAACTTTAGTAACTATTTAAGTATATATTATGTAGATAATATCATTATTTACCTAAAAATCCAATCATTGTGAGTTGATTAAGAATAAATATTAAATTTTGTATAGGAGATTTTCTGCATTAGGCAATTAAACATTTTATCAGAATCAGAATTTACAGGATTTAAGAATTAGCAAAATTAAAAAACTGAAGTTATTCTGAAAATTTTGTAAATTCTGATTCAGATATTACGTGGCATTTGCGAATTGATGATTTGGTATAATAGTCAAAATCACAAAGTAAAAGTAAAATCCTCCACTAATGCCCCCGGCAATCTTGCACTATTAGTTGAACGTACTTCGTAAGTATCTGCTTCCATAATAAATTCTCGTTCTGCAGTTAAAGCAATCAACTTGTCACCCAAGATATTATATAACGTCTCATCCCAACGCATAACATTCAAAGGAGCAACTATTTCCCCCTGCTCGACCCAAAAAGTAGCAAACCTAGTCATACCTGTCATTCTACAAGCAGCTCGATCAGAATAATTCAAATACCATAAGTTATTGATATAAATCCCAGTATCTAACTCTTTTAATATTTTATCAGTAGCAAAAGCACCAGCAGCTAAATCTAACGAAGTAGGATATTCATCGTCATTGGCTCCATTAGTATTCATATTATACTCTTTAGCAGAACGTGGAGAAATCAAGGCTTCGTCATAAATACCTTGCTTTATCAGAGAAACTTGGTTTGGCTTGATGAATCCTTGACTCTGAAAAGAAGGAGCGGTTCCATCTTTAATATTTTCCATGATAGTGATGCTAGGATGTAGATGTTGGCCTTCCAATATTCGCAATAAAGGGGTATTTTTAGTACGATGCGATTTGAGGCCAAAACTATCCCACATTAGTAATTGGAAAATTTCAAATAGGGCATTTGGAGCCAAATAAACTCGATATTTACCCGGCTTTATAGTACGAGGAGTCTGTTTTAATATATCTAATTGATTGATAGAATTAGTTATTTTGCTTTGAAATTCGGTACTATCCCAATTAAAACCAGCATAAGCCGATTTTACTGCTTTATCCTTACTATGGTATAAACTCCAATCGAAATTAAAGGTATAACTACTGTGCCAATTGCGTTGTCCAAAAGAATTAGCAAACCCAGTAAAAATACCGCCAGACGCATAAATTCCAACAAAATCACCAGTAGTGGTAAGAATTTCAGTTACTGCATCTTTAGCATCCAACAGGTTATTGGTTCCAATAGACTCTGTGGAATTGACGGTAGTGGCATACAATAAATATGGGTCTGCCGGTACATGTGGCAGTTGGTTGCGAAGCTTGCGGATTGAACTGGTTAATCGCTCGTAATCAGTATTCAATTCACCACTAAGAGTCAATTGCTCGTTGACATGGCGTTGTCCGTCAATCAACTCTATTACTAGATAACGTTGTTCAACACTACCTGGTTGGAGAATTTGAGCTTTATTAAATCTAACAAAATCAGATTGTTCGGCGATAAACTCGGCTAAATAAATTTCATTACCTTGTAATTGCGTGTTAATAAAATCAGCTAAAGTATAAAAATATTCCTGCATTACACACCTCCAAACACATCAATATCAGTAAATACACAAGTTGGAGAAGCATGTCCTACTCGCATAACTTGATTCGGTTCACCTTTGCCACAGTTAGGAACTCCAAACAATGTGCTGTCATCACCAACTTTACTCAAATTACGCCAAAAAGTAGCTGATATACCTCGATAATTTGGATTTTTTACCACTTGAGTTAACTCTCCATTTTCAATTAATTGTCCCCACTCACAGCCAAATTGGAATTTATTGCGTGAATCATCAATTGACCATGAGGAATTGGTTCGCATTAATATACCTTTTTCAATAGAACTAAGCATGTCATTAAAACTACTGTCACCTGCTTCAACATTAAGATTAGCCATTCGGTCTATCGGTGGTCGATTCCAAGAATTAGCTCTAGCATTGGCGACTCCAGCTATATTAGCTCTAACTTGGGATATGGTTCCACCCAATGGAGTTAGCAATCTACCATTTTTAATAATATAGGTTTTTTCCGCAGCCAAACCTTCATCATCAAAGCCATAACTAGCAAATTGGTTGGCAATAGTTGGGTCAAAAGTAACGTTAAGTAATTCTGAACCATATTGATAGTTGCCAAACATATCTAAACTAACAAAAGTAGTACCAGCATAGTTCCGTTCATCGCCTAAAATTCGATCCAACTCTAACGGATGGCCAATAGATTCATGGATTTGCAATATCATTTGATCCGGTGCTAACATTACAGCCATACATTCATTTGGACAATTGGGGGCGGCTAATAGTTGTAGAGCTTCATCGGCTAAAACTTTGCCTTTACCGCTAAAATTTAGCTTATCCAAAATTTCCCAACCACCTTGCTGGCCATTACTAGAATCGGAAAAAGTCCGGCGTTGAGTCTCAACTCCTTGATTAGCTATAACTTTTATATTTGGCAGTAAATATTGAAACTGTTGGTGAATTTCGCTACCAGTATTAGTTAAATAAATTTCTTCCGTTTGGATAGTCTGTAAGGAAGTTTCCCAATCTACAATTTTAGTATTTAGCTTGCATTGAGAAGCTTCTTGGCGTAACAAATCCAATTTATCATTGATTGAAATGCTGTCCCAAGTTTGTTCAACTTTAGAAGTATATTCACCTTGAGTTTGGGGCATGGTTATTTGGGTTAAATCAATTACCATATGGTTGCGACTATGTTCAGCCCACATTTGAGCTTTAGCAACTGCTTTCCGTAAGCCAGCCTCACTTAAATCACTAGTAGCCGCATAGCCTAAACCACCTTGGTGAATAACAGTCAGCATAACTCCAGTATCATGAGTATGAATTGGCGATTCAACTACATTCTGTCGTACCGATAATTTTTCAGAAATTTCAGTTACATAACGTAAAGAACAGAAATCTACTGGGGGAATAATTTTTTGGAAATTTATGTGCATATTTATATTGTCTTAACAGGTTTGTATCTCATTGTTGGTTTTATTTGCTGCCATAACTTTCTTGATGTATATTCCTCCTTTGATAAGAATCTTGTAAACGTATTGTGCTTATTTCTCTATCCAATAGTTTTTATAACCCGGTGGCTGTCGCATTTCTAAATGTTACCATTAACTAATCTAGTTGATATTTATTCATTTTTTGATTATACCTTGGTTTGCTTGCTATTTCCATTATTTCCTTTTATATTACTATTACTTTGCGTAACTTCAGTTATTTATCCTAGCTAATAATTTTTTGATAATTGATGTTAATCAAAGTTTCATACAAAAATTTAATATTATGTTAGTATAACAAATCAAAATCACTTTATAATATTTTAATCCTAAATAAAGTCGTAACTTCTCATTAATCGCAGGTAAAACTGAAATTTAAAATATAAATATTGTTTTATTTCAAGATATTATCTTTTTTATAAACTTGATTTACCTGTAGATAATGAGAAGTTACATAAAGTAGTTGTAACTATTTAAAATTGCAATAAAATCAATAGATAAATTAATCACTACTTTGTTTAGGACTACCAAATTCTGAACAGTACACTAAACAACTATCTGAAAACAATGAATATTTCAAAACAATAATTGAAGATGTTGTGCAAGTTTCGCAGGGATTAGTACAAGGTAATTTAACTACTAGGCCAACAGCCAATTATCAAGGTGAATTTGTACGAATCAAAGATAGTTTAGAAACAGTCTTGTCTAATCAACATTTGGTGATTGCAGATATTGTGCAAATTTCCCAAGAACTTAAAAATGGTAATTTAAATATTAACTTACAAGCTGAATATAAAGGCGATTTCGCAAAAATTCAAAATTCTTTAGAAACTTCTTTAACGAATTAAAATCAGGTTAGGGAAGCCAATAACTTTCTGATTTTCAGTAAATGTTATATAATGCGTTATATTATGAAACTAAACAATTAGAACTCAGAAATTAAAGAAAGTATAACACAAAAATATT
>DAOUSR010000239.1 GCA_030627125.1 Thioploca sp. | reverse complement strand
ATTGGGTTTAGCTTCATTAAGTGGATTAAATAAAGAATCTTTTCCGCAAATAAAACCCAGTAAAGTTCAAGTAACAGTAGTTTATCCAGGAGCTAATCCAGCCGATGTTGAGAGCGGTATTTGCAATCCTTTAGAAGATGCCACTGATGGAATTAGCTTTCTGAAAGAACAACAATGTGATGCTCGGGATAATATCGGTATTTTCACTTTGGAAATGCAGGAATCTGGTAATATGCGTGAGTTTACCGATGATATTAAAACGGAAATAGATGCGATTCAAAACTTTCCAGATAATATTGAAGACCCAGTAATAAAACAATTGGGACGGGTGAATGCGGTTGCTAATATTGCTATCACTGCCGATAAATTAACTCCCAGCGAATTAAAAGCTTTAGCAGAATATTATCGGAATCGTTTGTTAGCCATGCCGCAAATTCCGATAGTTGTTATGGATGGCTTTTCTACCCATCAATTGCAAGTATTAATTCGGCCTGATACGCAGAAAAAATATAATCTCAGTGTCCAAGATATTGCCAATTTAATTGCAGCCCAAGCATTAGAATTACCGGCTGGAACTTTGGAAACTCAGGAAACATCTTATCAAATCAGCTTTGATAATGTTAGAAAAACAGCTGATGAATTAGCTAGTTTGGTGATTATTAATACTCGTGCTGGTGGAGAAATTAGACTGGGAGATATTGCCAAAATTGTAGATAAATTTGAGAAACCAGAAGAGCGAATTGAACTGAATGGTAAACCGGCAGCTTTGCTGAGAATCAGTAAAAATACTATTGATGATACTTTGCAAGTTGCTGATGCAATCACTGCATTTGTGGCACAAGAAAATAAAATTCTGCCCGCTGGAACCTACCTAACTGTTGTCAATAATATGTCAGCCTCAGTACGAGACCGTTTGCAATTAATCTTAAAAAATGGCTGGCAAGGTCTAATTTTAGCTACGTTGGTATTATTTCTATTTTTTTCATGGCGTTACACTTTCTGGATTGCTTTAGGTTTACCGACCTCTTTTTTAGGCGGATTAGCCCTGATGGTGGTATTTGGCGTTAGTATCAATATGATATCAATGGTTGCTTTACTCATGGCAATCGGAATTTTAATGGATGATGCCATCGTGCTATCAGAAAGCATTGACCACGAATATCGCAAAGGTAAATCACCATTAGATGCCGCTATAGATGGAACTAGCAAGGTTTTGCGGGGAGTGGTGTCTTCTTTCTTAACGTCAGCTTTTTTATTCGGTAGCTTATTGATGATGAAAGGCGATATGGGACAGGTTTTAGGCGTGTTGCCAGTGGTATTGCTCTCTGTATTGACCATTAGTTTACTGGAAGCATTTTTAATATTGCCACACCACTTAAAGCATTCATTAGAATATATTAATCAGCAAAAAACACCCAAATGGCGACAGTATTTTGAAGCTGGTTTTAATAAATTTCGGCATCTAGTTGGAAATCTCAGTACGATAGCTATGCAGTTTCGTTACATCACAGTTGGTATCGCTTTGGCAATGTTAGTTTTATCTATCGGCTTAATTGCGACTGGCACGGTTAAGTTCAAAGCCTTTCCAGATTTGGAAGGTAATAATTTTGAAGCTAGGATATTACTACCTCAAGGCACACCATTAGCAGAGACTGAGCGGGTAGTAGGCATTTTACTCGACTCTCTGGAGAAAACTAATCAAACTCTAAGTCAAGCAGAAAAGTTAGTTAAAAATATCCAAGTTTCTTATGGTAAACATGGAGATGTACCAGAAAATGGTTCACATCTAGCAACTTTAAGCATTGATTTACTTAATACAGAAAAACGCAATATTAGAATCACTGAATTGGTACAGCATTGGAAACAAAATACCAGAGAATTGCCTAATGTAGTTGGCATTCAATATAAAGAACCTAAAGTTGGCCCTGCCGGACGTGCAATTCATATTCGCCTCAGTGGAGAGAGTTTGCAACAGCTTTCCAAAGCATCATGGGAAGTGCAAAATTGGCTCAGAGGTTATGCTGGAGTCAATAATTTGTTGGATGATTTACGGCCAGGAAAGCCTCAATATAGTATCAAGCTAAAACCGGGAGCATTAGCTGCTGGCATTGATTCCCGTAGTATTGCTCTCCAATTACGATCAGCCTATCAGGAAATTAAAATAAGTGAAATTTATCAAGGCCGTGAAGCTTATGAAATAGTTGCTAAATTAGACCGACAACTTGGTCAGGAATTACATGATTTTGATAATTTAACCGTATTTTCTAAAACTGGACAGGCTATTCCATTAACCAGTATTGCCATTATTACCGAAACCCGTGAATTTGCTCGAATTGGTCATGTCAATCATTTACGCACAGTCAACATTTATGGTGATGTAGATTCTACTATTGCCAATACTTCGGAAGTAATCAAAGGGCTGGAACTAAATTTTTTAAGCACCTTACAACAACGCTATCCAAATGTTAGTTTTGGTCTGAAAGGTGAAGTCGAGAATGGTACGGAAACCAAAGTATCCATCCTGACTGGCTTTGGTTTAGGTGCATTCGGAGTGTTTCTATTGTTAAGTCTGCAATTTCGCAATTACCGTGAACCACTTTTAGTTATGATTAATATTCCGCTTGCTCTCATCGGGGCAATTTGGGGACATTTTATTATGGGATTGGACTTCACTATGCCCAGCATGATTGGTTTTGTTTCATTAGCGGGAGTAGTCGTCAATGATTCTATTTTGTTGGTGGAATTCGTGAAATATCATGTTGCAGATGGCATGGCTTTACAAACTGCTGCCAAACAAGCGGTACATGATCGATTTCGAGCCATTTTCCTCACCTCAGTCACCACCATTGCTGGCATGACCCCATTGTTATTTGAAACCAGTTCGCAAGCCTTGATTTTAGTACCTTTAGTGACTAGCATCGTATTTGGTATGGTGACATCTACCGTCTTAATAATGCTGGTATTGCCTTCTATGTATGCAATTATGGAAGATATTGGGTTTGTTAGGTTGGGTGATGGGAATAATGATGTTAAAACCAATTCCCAATTAAAATAAAAGCTGCCCAATATATAGGTTCTTTATATACTGGCTTTTTTTTCCACATTTCCATTTGAGCTTGCTGTAAAGCTTCAGCTTTCGATGGATATTGTAATAAT
>DAOUSR010000248.1 GCA_030627125.1 Thioploca sp. | reverse complement strand
TATTCATGCTCTTGATATTGATTCATGTGAATTAACTGGGGTTGCTATCGATACTAAAGTTGATGGCATTAGGCTTAATGATGTGGAAGGTATCGCTTGGCCGATAGCTGCCTGTTCTCAATAGGAAGAAATAAATTGAAATTATTACTAAAACTATGGGTATGTATGTTTGTAATGGGCTTGGCCTCAAATGTAATTTCAGAACCCGTTAAATCTGTTACAAAAATTGAACTAGATGTAAATATTACAAAATCGTTAGATGTTATTATTGAGAGCTCTAAATCAATTATCAAACATGCGTCAAGTAATAAAATACAATCTAAATCTAGTTCTTCAAAAAATACTAGAGATGGGTTACCAATTGCCACAAGTTTTGATTTTCAACTTGTTAATATAGATTCTTCTATAAGATTAAATAATGAATACTTACGTTCTAACCCAGTAGTATATAATAGTTTGTTTGTAGAAAATTTACGGGAAGAACTCAATATTAAACGTGAATGGTATGAAGCAAGTGGTAGGCTTTATTACTCAACAGAAGATATTATTGAACCATCTTATCTCGGTACTAGCGAACATTGGTCTAGTCTCACATCAACAGGATGGCATGTAATATTAGGTACATACTCTGTTAAAGTAATTGTGCAAACAAAAATCAGGCCTTGTTCTATATGAAAAACAAATTGATTTTAAAGTGATCAAGGAACCGACTGATCCGTCAGGACAGTACCTAGTAAAAGAAGCAAGTACCAGTTCAGCTTCAGATGAAAAAAAGCATTATTTACATTTACTGACGAAGAAATAAATGCTTCTTTAGATTTCGAATATTATACCATTGAAAGAGAAACAGCAGTTGGTTTTAAGATTGAATGGTATTATGATGAAAATAAATCTATTTATTTTCCAATTTATGGTTTTATAAAAATTCCATCACCATATGCTGTAAGAAAAGATTTTTGGACTGATGATATTGACGTTGAACATTTTTATGCTACTTTAAATTCAAGAATATATTTACCAGAATCTATACGTCTTCTTGGAAATACTCTTAAGGGTAAATGGCATGTTGATTTCTTAATGAAAATGACTCGAGATGATCCTGAATGGGAAGTAATAAAATCCATACCTTTTACCATTGATAATGAACCACCAGTTGTTAAAATTATTCAACCTGAAAATGGTTATGAAACTGAAAAGAAATTTTTAGAACTTCTTGCTGGAACAGCTTCCGATAATATTGGAGTTGAAAGAGTAGAATGGAAAAATTTTCATAATTCAGGAACAGCCTCTGGGACTGATGAATGGCAAGTAGATAATATTACTTTATATGACAGGCCTCAATATAACGGTAACAATAATATCACCGTGATAGCATATGATGCAGCTGAAAATAAAGGAGAAGATACGATAACAGTTATTTTTAAGAATTCTCCACCAGAGATAGAAATAGTTGCAGCAGAACCTATTGCTATTATCAGTGAAACTTATAGTTTGAATCTACACGCCTCTGATGTTAATGAAAATTTAAAAGATATTACTGTTAATTGGGGCGATGGTTCTTCAGAACCAACTAGTGTTTCTGGAGCTGAAGCCGATATTACTTTGTATCATACCTATGCTGGCGGTGGTATATTTGCAATCGATGCGGTGGCTACTGATGAAGAGGATGAATCTGCTTCTACTATTCATATTGTTGCTGTAGCTGATGATAAGTTAGCTAAGAGCTTAGAAGATTGTATGAATCAAGTATATGACCCAATTGATTTATCTACTGGAGCTCAGATTTTACGTCATACATTTTTACCAGTTCAAGGGATTGTACCTATAGCATTCAAGTTGGGTTATTATTCTTTATTGTTGGAAGAAGGCACAGTTGGTAAGGCATGGGAAGATAAACTGTTTGGAACCTTTTTGGAAGAATTGCCTAATGGCGATGTGAAAGTGCATTGGACTACTAATAAGTTTAATTTATTCCCAACCGATGGACAAGGTGGTTATCAAACGTTAGAAGTGAAGTGCTATTTTGACCGATTAGTGAAAAATTCGGATGGTAGTTTTACTTTGACTCGTCAATCTGGCAAAGTTTATAAGTTTAATACTGAAGGTCGTTTAGAGCAATTTGGTAATACTAAGGGGCAGTTTCTTAACTTGAGTTATGATGGTGCAGGACGATTGCTTGCTGTCACGGAGCCAGTTTCAGGAGCATTTCTACAGTATGCTTATAATGCTGAGGGTTTGTTGGAAACTGTGACTGATCCATTGGGTAGGCAGGTTAGGCTTGATTATAATGCTACTCATAGCTTAATTAAAATTACTGACCCTGAAAATCAAGTTATTACTTATACCTATAATGAAACTGGGCAGATAGTAAGTGGTTTAGATACGGATGGAAAGCTTATTTTCCGCAATACTTTTGATGAGCAGCAAAGAGTTATTGCTCAAGATGATGGTATTAATGGTTTGGCACATTTTGTCTATACGAGTGATGCTGGAGTAATTCGTTCGGCTAAGGTGACAAATCGTTTGGATAAAACTAGTACTTATACCTTTAATGATAATTTCCAAACCATTAAGTTAATTGATGCAGCTGGTAATGAAACTACCTATCCTTATGATAATACTGGTAAACGTACTAGTATGACTGATGGAAATGGTAATACTACTAGTTATATTTATGATTCTAATGGTAATTTGCAGACTGTTACTAATGCTGCTGGGCATAAAACTCAGTTTGGGTATGATGATGCTAATAATTTGCGTTTGGTGACGAATGCGTTGGGTAAACAGATTAAGTTTGCTTATGAAAACAATCTGTTGCAGACAATGACTGATCCGTTGGATAATGTTACTAGTTATACTTACAACGTT
>DAOUSR010000068.1 GCA_030627125.1 Thioploca sp. | reverse complement strand
ATCTATTATATAAAAGCTGTGAGCTTTTTTCATAGCCCAGGGAGCTTGCTCCTTAATCATAACTAATTCTACTTAGTAGTTTTGGCGGTTTAAAGCAAGAGAGCAAAGTGAGAAGAAAAAGTAGGGTAAACCTAACATTTTGTCAATCCAATTTTGTCACTTTGAAAGATATGTAGTATATTTACCTTTATTTAAATTGAAAATAGTGCGGTATACAACAATTTGGAACAAGGTACATATAATATTGACAAATGCAGAGCGTGCAAGAACTGTTATATAGTAACATTCCTATATTTTTATACCAATGGTTCGGACAACCTTTATAACCAATTGTTATCAAAGTATTTTTGTGATAAAATTCTTAAATTTTAATTAATTTTCAACTTAAGTTTATTTTTTAAAGCTGTCCGAACTATTGTTACATCAAAAAACTGATACCAATTAAAGCTTGGTTATCAACATCACCATCGCTTAAATACATTTTATACTGAAATTTTAATTCCATATTTTGCCCAAACGAAATTCCAGTTCCTAATCCCATAAACAGCCCAGCATCAATATCAATACTTTCTGAATAGCAAGTATCGCAATAAGCAATCTCTCGGTCAAAATCCATATATTCATAACCGATTAACATATTACCAGAAAACATATCATTGATTGGATAGTTGATTTTACCAGCTATAGAAAATAAAAAACCTGTTTCAGAAGATTCTGCGGTATATCTATCCTGATAATAATAATCATTTAAATTGATAACATCCTGCTTAAATTGTTGTTTATCATCTAAAAATAATGCTCCAATCCCAAACTCAATTGATAAATGTTCTTCTAAATTAAAATCTATTCTGCCATCGACAGTCCATGCCTCTTCAGCCAAACCAGCAGAATTGGCAAATTCGGATTCAAATTGTACTTTACCAACATAACCACTTACTTCAGCTCCAATGACTAAAGGAGAACTAAATAACAGGGACAATAATAATATTTTACGCATAAATTTCTCTACTTCAAAATTGCATTCCGGGTGGCATTTTACCTTTCACACCACGCATTATATTGCCAATTCCACGTTTTCTGGAAACTTGTTTAAACATCTTCTGCATTTGAGAAAATTGTTTCAACAAACGATTTACATCTTGAATTTGGGTACCAGAACCATTAGCAATTCTCCTTTTCCGAGAGCCTTTGATAACATTTGGTAATCGTCTCTCTTTAGGAGTCATGGAGTTTATGATTGCTTCCATCCTACTAATTTCTTTCTCATTTACCATAGCTTTAGCTTTATCTGGAATTTGATCAACTCCAGGAATTTTATCCATTAAACCAGCTATACCACCCATATTACGCATCTGTACTAACTGTGAGCGAAAATCTTCAAAATCAAATCCCCTGCCTTTTTTTAACTTGCCAACAAATTTTTCCGCTTGCTCTTTATCAACCGTTCGTTCAACTTCTTCAATTAAGCTAAGGACATCACCTTGTCCGATAATTCTAGAAGCAATCCGATCTGGATAAAAAGGTTCTAAGTCATTACTTTTTTCACCTACTCCAATGAATTTTATCGGTTTACCAGTTATTTTTCGTACTGATAAAGCAGCACCACCACGGGCATCACCATCAGTTTTAGTAAGGATAACTCCAGTCAATGGCAATGTATCATTAAATGCTTTGGCAGTATTGGCCGCATCTTGACCGGTCATACTATCCACCACAAATAACGTTTCCGTTGGTTGTGTGACAGCATGGAGCTGTTTAATTTCATCCATCATCTCGCTATCAACATGCAGCCGACCGGCGGTATCAATTAACAGTACATCAGCAAATTGCTTACGAGCCTGAGAAACTGCATCTTTGGCGATATTTATTGGTTTTTGGCTACTATCGCTGGGGAAAAATTTAGCATTAACTTCACCAGCCAAAGTTTCTAACTGTTTAATAGCTGCCGGCCGATATACGTCACAACTAGCAACCATAACAGATTTTTTGTCCTGTTCAATCAAACGTCGAGCTAATTTAGCAATGGTAGTAGTTTTACCAGAACCTTGCAAACCAGCCATTAATATCACAATCGGAGCCGGAGCATTTAAATTCAGCTCTGCACAAGTATCTCCCATCAATGCAGTCAATTCATCCCGCACTACTTTAATTAAAGTTTGGCCTGGGGTTAAACTACCTACAACTTCTTGACCAACTGCTCTTTGTCCAACAAGTTCAATAAATTCTTTTACAACTGGTAAAGCAACATCAGCTTCCAATAAAGCCATGCGTACTTCTCGTAATGCTTCTTTAATATTCTTTTCGCTTAAACGTCCTTGTCCACGAATATTTTTTAAACTATTAGTAAGACGCTGTGTAAGATTTTCAAACATATATTTTAATTCTCAATGGTTAATTCTTAACGAGCCATCATTAAGCCTTATTAAAAGGTTCGTCGAAATTGAAATTGATTGTTAGTTGATAAAGCTACTGTATCATTTGTTGTAGTTTCATGTTTTGAATGCAAATAAGCTTCACTCCAACCAGTAATTAAAAAAAACAAATGTAATGTTTGGCCGCCCATCCACACAGTAGCAAGGGATATCAACATAACTACATATAAACTTAACAAAGTAAAACCTAAAGAACTACCGGGTAATTTATTAGTTGGTTGTAACATAGAATGAATGAATAAGCGTATCATCATAATAAAAAAAATTGCCAGAAAAAACCCTAACCCCATAATTCCATGTTTTAAAAATAATAATAAATAATGATTATCAATAGAACCTTGTCCAGAAACGTATGGATATCTAAGACGGCCCCAACCAAGATAGAATTTTTCTTTAGCAAGTTCAACATAATTGGTTAATAATTCCCAACGATAAATTACGGTTTGATGAGATTTATTTCCTACCGATTGTGGATCAACAGAAACATAATCTACAAACCAGTTAGTAGCTGGAACAATGATAATTATAAAACTGGTAAAAAGTATTCCAAAGATAAGCCAGCGTTTTTTTGTAAGTCCAATCAAGGGAATAAATGCAGCTACTATACCAGCAAGCAATGGTCCACGGACTAATGTAGAAATTATACCAGCCAATAATATTAAAGTAAAAAAACGAGCTGGTGATATAGGTAGCCAAGATAGTTGTTGAATATGTGAAGGCCAAGCTCTGCTCCATTCTAACCAGCGTTGAATACGATAGCCAATTACCATCACAACACCAGCTAAAATAGCATGTCCATAGGGGCCAGAAGCTCTTGGTAATCCCCAACGAAATTGAGTTACCCAAGTCCAACCTTGCCCACCAAAAAATCGTCCTAAACCCTTTTGCCATATGGTTAAATGAGATAAAGTTAGAGATTGGTAAGCTGATAAAATTGCAACTATCACTAATATTATTACTATCCGTTTAGCAAATTCTTCTCTTAAGCCAGCAGGTTCTATTAAACTTTTAGCTAAAATATAGGGAAATAAAACTGCTCCAGCTACTTCATTAGCTATAAAATTTTGTGAGTTTGAATAACCAACATGACTATATTCTGAATAACCAATTGCTAAGGCATAACCAAATACTATTATATCAATAAATGAGAATTTCCAACCTTGCATTCCTCGTAATATCCAAATTATTATAATTGGTAAAATTGTAGCTTGTTGGAAATTTGGGTCTGGAAACCCTGGTACTAACCAAGTATAGTAGGTTGGTAAAAACAATACCACTGGCACATACACATTAAGAAATGCTTTTTGGGGTGACTGTGATAAGGCAATATAAATTGCTAATAATCCAGGTATAAGAATAACAATAGACATTATTATTTACTAGGTGTTTTTGTAAAATTATTTTTGATTATAACGAATTCTGTTGATATTCCGATATTATTGTACTATTTGAAGGATTTGCTATTTATCTTATGGATATTTTTATAGGAATGTCACTATAGTTAGAATTGCTATTCAAAGAAGCGGAAAGATTGGCTAATCATTTATCATGAATGAGTTATAGTAAGGTCGGTAAAGTATGCGTACTATTTTCGTCAATTAACTTCATCCAAATGATCGGTTTCACTATATTACACCAACCCTACCAACACTTTGTAATGTTATCAACAGATTCCGTTATTATCAGGATTTATCAAGTTATTATGAATTATTTACTTCACAGAGTTTCAATAATTTGGCCAGTTTTACATTAAAACAATTACATAATATTACGATAAGCATTATATAGCCGCATTACTTTTTTAACATAATTTTTGGTTTCTCGATACGGTGGAATCTTATTACCATAACGTTTTACCGCATTTTCACCAGCATTATAAGCAGCTAAAGCTAATCTCAAGTTATTATTAAATAAACCAATTAAATGGCTTAAATACTTAGCTCCACCATATACATTATCTGTGGCATCAGTACGATCTTTAACTCCAAACCGTCTTGCTGTCGCTGGCATAAGTTGCATTAATCCAACTGCTCCTTTGGGAGAAACAGCTTTAGGATTAAACGCCGATTCAGTTTGAATAACTGCATGTAATAAGGCTGGTTCCAAGTTCGTTAAATTAGCAACATCAGCAATTAAATTTCCATAATCACTATATTTACGATGTATTTTGGCACGAGAACGAGTGGGTATAGAAACTGAGGGTAAAGTTATACCACCAATATATATGAGTTGGTAACTAGAATTATTAGGTTTATCAGTTAAATGAATAGTTCCTTTAGTATCAACATATTTATAGATTTTTAAAGACCCATCTGTTTCTCTAATTTTGGGTTGAGCATGAACCTTTACATCAGAACGATAAGTAGGTGATTGATCAGTATAATGGCGTACTCCATCAGAATCAAGATAACTGTAAATTTTGCCAGCTAATGCTTGATTACTGAATAAAATAATAGCTAAAAAAATAATGTGTTTCATAAAATTTCCTTGGTATGGAAGAGCGTGAGGTTGTTCTAATTCAGTGTTAATTTAAATATTTGCTGTTCTTGCAAACCAGCACAAGTTATTCCAAGTTAATTAAATCAGTTTCAACCACTTGAATTTCTAATTTTGCAACACAATTTTGGCTGTTGCATTTAAAGTAGAATCTAATTGAATGTATGAAGCTTTAAAATTTGGAACAAACACTGCCATAATTATAATCTCATTAAAATTTTATAGTCTTAAATAACGAACTGATGTAAAGAGCTTTAATTCGTTTCTCATTCTAACTAAATTTTAAGTGTAACCATTATCTGAATTTAATTCAAATAAAAACTTCTTCTAACATTTCGATTACAAAACGTCTGTAACTGCTATTTGGAACTGCTGGCAATTTTTGCAATAATTTATTACCACTTTGTTCAATACCCAAAGAACGTAAATTTTTGCCTATATCACGAGCAATAGTTCCATCGGATATAAATGCAGAATCAATCATCGCATCTCTGGATCTAAGGAATCGGGTGGTATTGTAGTTTCTGCTAGTTCAGCTGTAGGAACAACAGTTTTTCCTTGCAAAGTAGCAATTATTACCTCTAATGGAGATTACTTGTTTTATCATGTTAAGCTTTATGCTGATAGTGGTATACAATTGTTCAACTTATGATACTCTTATTAGGCACTATTATGCAAATCCTTAACTATCACAACATTAAGTATATATTGAAGTCCAAATGCTTTATGTGTTATTTTAAAACATTCCAAAAGCTTGGATATAGCATTTTTCAATTGAATAGAATATATTGATATGAATTAAATGACTAATATTTATATTTAAATTCATTAAAAATTGCTATAAATAAACTCTAAATTATCATAACTGATGTTATGCACACTGATTCTTAAACCTCCATAACCCTTACCAAGGAGGAGTCGGGGAGGTTATTTTTAGTTAGAATTGCGTAACATCAGTTATCATAATTTTTTAACACTCGAGTCTTTAGAAACAGTTTCACCATTAGAACGTTTGCGAGAAGCCTTCTTTTTTGATATTACTGTTGGTAATTCTACTTGAGAGAAAGTAGTTAATGTAACAAAATTTTCGGCAGGTAATGCACTAGTATTAACAGTCAAACTAAGCATTAACATAGATGTACATAGAGATAACATAAACAAGTCTCCATAAGGATTTGTGATTGTATAAATGATTTGCGGTAGTAGGCAATTTGAAATCCAAACTTTTGGACATTATTTGGACACTATAAGTCTTCAAAGTGCTACCATAAATAGCTATGAGTATCTATCCAGAAATAATTAAGATATTCCAAGATTGATACCACGACAATATGAACACATACCTAAAAACTATTATCATTGCATTAATATTGGGTTTATCAGTATCAGCTCAGTCCATAGAATTTGGACATTTATCTATTGACGCTGGGTTATCCCAAAGCACGATTTATACCATCTTACAAGACAAACAAGGGTTTCTATGGGTTGGAACCCAAGACGGCTTAAATAAATATGATGGTTATAAGTTCACAGTTTATCGGCATGATCAGCAAAATATTCACAGTTTAAGTCACAACGAAATTTTCGTTATTTACGAAGATCATGCTGGTACGCTTTGGATTGGCACTGGTGGTGGATTAGAACGTTATGATCGTGAAAATGATAAATTTATTCATTATCAAAATGATCCAAAAAACCCTTATAGTTTAAGCAATAATACAATTTGGTCAATCTATGAAGACAATCAAGGCTTGTTATGGATTGGTACAGATGGTGGTGGTCTTAATCAGTTAGATCGCCAAACTGGTCGGTTTATGCATTATCAGCATGATCCACAAGATACCTACACTATTAGTCATAATTCCATTTGGCCAATTTATCAAGATAAAAATAATATTCTTTGGGTTGGTACAGATGGTGGCGGATTAAATAAATTTGATTACCAACAACAACGTTTTACTCATTATTTACTAAATGCTAAGAATCCTTATAATTTGAGCAATAATGTAGCAACTATTTATGAAGATAAAAGTGGTACTTTATGGATTGGCACATTGAATGGTTTACACAAATTTGATCGACAGCAAGAAAAATTTACCAGTTATTTTCCTGAACCAAATAATATTGCTAGCTTAAGTCATAGAGCAGTTTGGAGCATTATTGAAGATAATAAACTATGGATTGGTACTGGTGATGGCCTTAATTTGTTTAATCGTAATACTGAAACATTCACTCAAATTAAAGCTAAATCTAATGTAATTTTTTCCCTGTATCAAGATCGAGCTAATACTATATGGATTGGTACTGAAGGTAATGGATTAAGCTATTTTAATAATAATCAGGAAAAATTTAGCCATTATGCCCAAGAAAAGAATAATGGTTTGAATGATAATGAAATTTTTGCAATTTATGTTGATGCTGAAGATGTAATTTGGGTAGGCACTGAATATGGAGGATTAAATAAATTTGATCATTCTAAAGTGACATATTATCAACATAATTTGGATAATCCCAACAGTTTAAGCAGTAATGAAATTCAAGCTATCTACGAGGATAGTAGTGGAATTTTATGGATTGGTACTTATGGTGGTGGTTTAAATAGATTTGATCGAGAACAATTTGTTGCCTATAAGAATATACCACATGATTTAACTAGCTTGAGTAGTGATTATGTATTATCTATCCATGAAGATCATGCTAATAATTTGTGGATTGGAACCCGTAATGGTTTAAATAAACTTAATCGAGCAACTGATAATTTTGAACGTTATCTACCTGAGCTAAATGATCCAAATAGCCTTAGTAATAAAGAAATTTCTGTTATCTATGAAGATAGTAAAGAAAATTTATGGGTTGGTACGCAAGGTGGTGGTCTAAATAAGTTAGTGCAAGATAAGTTTATCCATTATAAACATGAAAAACAAAATTCTGCCAGCTTGAGTGATAATGAGATTTTATCTATTCATGAAGATCGAACTGGTATCTTATGGATTGGAACTTATAGTGGAGGACTTAATAGCTTTGATGGAGAAAAGTTTACTTCCTATCAAAAACCTTTACCCAACGATATAGTCTATGGAATTTTGGAAGATGACCAAGGTTATCTATGGCTTAGTACTAACAAAGGTTTAGCCAAATTTAATCCTAAAACTGGTTTAGCCAGAAATTATGATGTTTCAGATGGATTGCAAAGTAACGAGTTTAATGCAGGAGCATATTATAAAAATCGACATGGTGAATTATTCTTTGGTGGTGTTAATGGTTTTAATAGTTTTAATCCCATTAAATTCCAAGATAATCCATATATTCCCCCTGTAGTTATCACGAAATTTGAAGTTTTTAATAAACCTCTAAAAATCGGTGGTGATTCTCCTTTACAACAACATATAAATGTAGCTAAAGAATTAACTCTCTCCTATAAACAAACATTTTTCGCTTTAGAATTTGTCACACTTAATTTTTTGCAGCCAGAAAAAAATCAGTATACCTATAAATTAGAAGGTTTTGATAAAGATTGGAATCAAATAGGGACTCGTCGTAATGCCTATTACACTAATGTTCCTTCTGGAAAATATATTTTTAAAACCAAGGGCAGTAATAATGATAATGTTTGGAATGAACAAGGTAATGAGTTAAAAATAACTATTTTACCACCACCTTGGAAAACTTGGTGGGCTTATGCTCTATACCTTTTTATAATTTTAACAATTATCATAGGTTATACGCAACATCAAAAACTCAAATTAATAACTAAACAACGAGAATTAGAATATGAACAACAGATTGCTCTCCAATTAAAAGCAGCAGATAAATTAAAAGATGAATTTTTAGCTAATACTTCCCATGAATTACGTACTCCTTTAAATGGGATTATTGGTATTGCAGAATCTATAATTGATGGCGTGGCTGGGGAAATTAATCAAAACTTACATGCCAATCTAACTATGATTGTGAGTAGTGGTCAACGTTTGGCTAGTTTGGTTAACGATATTTTAGATTTTTCCCAATCAGATCATATTCATCTCCATATTAAATCTGTCAATATATACGCCATCACCGATATGGTGTTAAAACTTAGCCAACCTTTAATTGGTGATAAAAAACTGAAGCTGATTAACGCAATTACTCCTATATCTATTAACGCTGATGAAAATAGATTGCAACAAATTTTATATAATTTAGTAGGTAATGCAATCAAATTTACCGCCAGCGGTACCATAATAGTATCAGCTCAAACTCTAGCAGAGGATTCCGAACTAAAATTAGCAATTACCGTTGCAGATACAGGTATAGGCATTGCATCGGAAAAACTAGAACAAATTTTTGAAGCTTTTGCCCAAGCAGATGGTTCAACTTCTAGGATTTATGGTGGTACTGGCTTGGGACTAGCCGTAACCAAACAATTGGTTAAATTACATTGTGGTACCATAAATGTCCAATCACAACCGAATGTAGGTTCAAAATTTACCTTTATTATTCCATTTCTTCAGTCCAAACCATTGGTAAGTGATGCTATAGAAGATGCTAATTTGGCACATAGTTTACCAAAATATGCTGAAGCTAACTCACCAATAAGCTCCTTATCTGTTGCTAACTGCTCAATTACAACTGATGACATAACTATTAATAATCGTATTTTGGTTGTTGATGATGATCCTATCAATCGGCAGGTGATTGTTAATCATTTATCATTGCATAACTATAAAGTGCAACAAGCAGAATCTGGCCCTAAAGCTTTAGAATATATAAACCAAGGTAAACCTAGTTTAGTATTATTGGATGTTATGATGCCGCAAATGAGTGGTTATGAAGTTACTAAAAAAATCCGAGCAATATGGCGAGCTGATGAATTACCTATTATATTACTAACCGCTAAAAATCAGATAGACGATTTAGTGATTGGTTTAGAAAGTGGTGCTAATGACTATTTAACTAAACCATTTTCCAAAAAAGAATTATTAGCTCGAATTCAAACTCATTTACATATTTTACATTTGAAAACGGAAACATTGCGAATTGCAATAGAAAATAAAAATAAATTAAAACAGCTTTTAGAAGGTTTGCCAATTGCGGTAGGAGTGCTTAATAGTGATGGTAATCCTTATTATGTAAATCAAAAAGCTAAAGAATTGCTTGGCAAAGGAGCCTTTCCTAAAGTTAAAACAGAAGAAATTGCAAAAGTTTACCAGCTTTATTTGGCAGGTACCAATCAATTGTATCCAGCCAATGATCTAGCTATTGTGCAAGCACTACAAGGTAATAGTGTAAGACTTGATAACTTGGAAATTCATCGTCCAAATAAAATTATTCCACTAGAATCTTGGGGAACTCCAATTTTTGATGATGATGGGAAAATTGCTTGCGCTATTTCAGTGTTTCAAGATATTACCGAACGTAAACAAGTAGAAAGTTTGCTAAAGGAATATAATAAAAATTTAGAACTGGAAGTAACTACAAGAACTCAAGCTCTGCGTAAAAATGAAGTCCAACTATTGCAAGAAATTGAAGAAAGAAAACGGATTGAAAGTGCATTAAGAAATAGTGAAGAGAAATTTCGCCTATTGTACGAAAAAGCCCCTCTTGGCTACCAATCTTTAGATTCTAAAGGCCGGTTTATTACCGTAAATTCAGTTTGGTTGAATATGTTTGGTTATACAAAAGAAGAAATAGTGGGACATTGGTTTGGAGATTTTATTACTAATGTTGATGAATTTGAACGTAATTTTCCACATTTAAAAAATGTAGGTGAAATTCATGGAGCGCAATTAGAAATAATTTGCAAAGATCAGAGTATTATTCCTATTGAATTAAGTGGCAAAATTTTGTTGGATGAAAATAATAAATTCCTGCAATCCCATTGTATTTTGCAAGATATTACCATACGAAAACAGATGGAAACGGCATTACGTTCTGAGCATGATAATCTTACTAATATTTTAGATACAATGGAAGATGGAGTTTATATTGTTAATAACCAACATGAAATTGAATATGCTAACCCAGTAATCCGAAGAGAATTTGGTTCACCAGAGGGGAAAACTTGTTATGAATATTTCCAAACTAGGAATGAAACTTGTATTTGGTGCAAAAATGAAGAAGTTTTTACTGGTAAAACAGTATATTGGGAATGGTTTTCAGAAAAAAATCAAAAAACTTATGACCTTATAGGAACTCCAATGAAAAATTTGGATGGCAGTATTTCTAAATTAGAAATATTACGTGATATTACCAAACGTAAACAAATTGAAGAAGAATTACAACAAGCTAAACAAATTGCTGAACTTGCTAGCCGGATTAAAAGTGAATTTGTAGCTAATATGAGTCATGAAATTCGTACTCCTATGAACGCTATCATAGGATTTAGCCAACTTATTTCAGATACTGATCTGACCAAAGAACAAAAAAAATATTTACATTATGTAGAAGAATCATCTAAAGATTTGCTAAATATTATCAATGATATTCTTGACTTTTCTAAAATTGAGGCTGGTAAATTAGATATAGAAGCAATTCCATTCTCTTTAGATGAAATATTAGCTAAATTAGCTGAGTTATTTGATATGCAAGTTAAAGAAAAAGGACTTATTTTACATATAGTTACTGATAAAGGCATTCCTAATTTAGTAGGCGATCCGTTACGATTAGTGCAGGTTCTTACTAACCTTATTACTAATGCTATCAAATTTACTCAACAAGGTAGTGTAACTATTAAAGTAAAGTTGGCAGCCCTTGGTAATAAACAAATTAGGCTACATTTTTTAGTCGAAGATACTGGAATTGGTATCCAGCAAGCAATAATTCCTCAATTATTCAATGCTTTTACTCAAGCTGATGGTTCCACTACTCGTAGATTTGGAGGAACTGGTTTAGGATTAACTATTTGTAAACGTTTAGTTAATATGATGGGAGGAGAAATTTGGGTAGAGTCGCAGCTAAATAAAGGTAGTTCTTTTGATTTTATTATCACATTTGGCATTCAAACGGAAAGTATTACTCAAACCCCAGCAAAAACTTTGTCAAGGATTACTACAACTGAAGAAGTAAAAGTTTTACTGGTAGAAGATAATCCTATTAATCAACAACTTGCTAAAAAAATACTGGAAAGTAAAGGTATAATAGTAATGGTTGCAAATGATGGTAAAGAAGCGGTCGCAATGGTTTCTACCGCAGATTTTGATGCCATACTAATGGATATTCAAATGCCAGAAATGGATGGTTATGAGGCAGCTCGTTTAATTCGCCAAAAATATAGCATTCTTCCTATCATTGCTATGACAGCTAATGTTATGACTGGTGACAAAGAAAAATGTTTACAATCTAGTATGAATGATTACTTACCTAAGCCGATTGATATAAAACAATTATTTAATATTTTGGCAAAATGGATACCAAATATTCATATAGAATTACCTAATCTTAAACCAGAAAGTGCGAAATTATCAAATAATTTACCCGGCATAAATATAAGAGACGGACTTGAACGATTAGAACATAATCATCATTTGTATATCAAGCTATTGCAAGATTTTTATAAAAAATACCATGATGTCGCAACAACAGTTACCAGTTTATTAGCCGAAGAAAAAATTGCGGATGTGATATACATTATCCATTCTATTAGAGGTGTGAGTGGCAATCTTAGTATTGAGAAATTATATGAAATATCAACCATTTTAGAATCTACTTTAAAAACTAAAAATAAAGTTAATTCCGAGTTACTTGCAAGATTTGAAACTTCAGTAATAGAGGTAATGGATACTATTTCTAATTTGGAAATCGATGATTCTCCAACCGAGTTTGCTGATGGAAATATTAATATTGATGCTCTTAAACCTTTATTAGCAGAATTAAATGATTTACTCAATGAATATAATTCCAGAGCTATTGATATAATCCCAAATATTAAACAATATTTAACTAAAGACCTACAAGAACTTTATCAGCAACTAGAAGAAAAAGTAGATAATTTTGAATTTGATGAAGCAAAAGAAATACTTATTGAACTAAATAATAAGTTGGGGATAGAATAGTTAGATACCAATTTTAAATTATATACTACACATATATGAAATTCATTCATGCTGCTGATATTCATTTAGATAGCCCATTAAAAGGCTTATCACGTTATGATGGTGTTCCAATAGAACAAATGCAAAGTGCAACTCGCCGTTCTTTTGCTAAGATGATTGATTTTTCTTGTAATGAAGCAGTTGATTTTGTTCTATTAGTTGGTGATTTATACGATGTAGATTGGAAGGATTACAATACTGGTTTATTTCTTAATCAACAGATGAGCCGTTTACGTCAAGCGAATATTCCAGTTTTTATTGTCTTAGGTAATCATGATGCTGATAGTGTTATCACCAAACAATTATGCTTGCCAGATAATGTGATTCAATTTAGTTGTAAACAGCCAGAAACTTATAAGCTAGAAGACTTAAAAGTAGCAATACATGGCCAGAGCTTTGCAAAAAAATCGGTAACTGATAATCTTAGTACTTATTATCCTAATGCTATTCCAGGTTATTTTAACATTGGTTTATTACATACATCTTTAACGGATCGTCCTGGTCATGGTAAATATGCTCCTTGCACGAAGTCTGATTTATTGGCACATGGTTATGATTACTGGGCTTTAGGGCATATTCATAAACGGGAAATTATCCATGAAAATCCTTGGATAGTTTTTTCTGGAAATTTGCAAGGTCGTCATGCTCGTGAAACTGGAATGAAAGGTTGCACTTTAGTAACGGTTGAAAATGAGCAAACTAATCTGCATTTTGTCCCAGTTGATGTATTACGTTGGGAAGTTATAAATTTAGATATTAGTGATATAGAAGTAATTGACGAAATTATAGATAAAGTGCATGATATTATTAATAAACTTATGCAAGAAGAAATTCCTTTAGCAGTACGTTTTATTATTGAGGGTAATTGTACAGTTCATAATGAATTACATAATAACTCAAAATATTGGCTAAATGAAATTCGTTCTACTGTTACTGATGCTAGTCTAGGTAGTATTTGGGTAGAAAAGGTTAATTTACAAACTCAACCTATCCGTAATATTTCGATTCAAAATGAAGGGCCATTAGCTGAATTAGGTAAAATTTTCCATAACTTGCCTCAAGATGAAGAAGAATTACAAGCTTTATTGATGGAGTTTAGGCATTTAAAAAATGCGTTGCCAACAGATATTTATCAAAATGATATTGATTTAAACAATCCAGATACTATTCGCAGATTATTAGGTGGAGTGGAAGAGATATTAATGGCTCAACTACAAGATAAAATCGGGTTGAATTAGCAATTCTTAATTATGAATGCTTAATTCTTAATAAAATTCGATATAAATATCAATTATTCAATTGGAAATATACCTACCATAGCAATTAATGCCCTTAATTTATGTAGGCACAATCATTTATGGTTGTCCTTGTATTTATAAAGTAGGGTAACCACAAGGGATTACTCCTACAAATAAATATGTAGGGGCATTTGCCCTTAACTTGGAGGCTTTGTACAGAACATTGTGAAATAAAATATTAGTTTTAATTAGTCAAAGTGCAAAATTTATCTTGCCATCACTTTGTCCTGTAAAAAGCCTAAACTAACCTTTCAAAGCATTAAGGTCTTCAACATTGATGGAACCTTTATTACGGAATAATACTATTAAAATTGCTAACCCAATCGCAGATTCTGCTGCTGCCACTGTCAATACGAAAAATACAAAAACTTGGCCAGCAATATCAGCATTAAAATAGGAAAAAGCAATAAAGTTTAAATTTACTGATAATAACATTAATTCAATACACATTAGTATAACAATCAAATTCTTACGATTAAGAAAAATTCCGGCTATACTAATACAAAATAAAATAGCTCCTAAAATAAGAAAATCAGCTAATTCTGGCATATATTAATCCTTTGGTTCAGATGGCATATTGACAATACGGACATAATCCTCACGCTTCACACTAACTTGCTGCTCCGGTTTTTGATACTTGGCTCGGTTATGAGGACGCATAGTTAAAGCAATAGCAGCAATCATTGCAACCAATAATAATGCAGCAGCTATCTCAAACGGATACACATAATCGGTATACAATACTTGGCCTAAAGCTACAGTATTTGGTACTCCAGCTATTTCTGGCGGCGGAATACTTTGCCAAGCTCCTACCACAAAAACCATCTCTAATAAAATTAAAATTCCAACTACCAATGCTACTGGTAAATTATTCACAAATCCTTCTCGCAACTTAGAAAAGTTAATTTCTAACATCATTACCACAAATAAAAACAGTACCATTACAGCACCGACATACACTAAAACCAACACGATAGCAAGAAATTCTGCTCGTAATAACAACCAAATTGCGGCTGAGGAAAAGAAGGTTAAAACTAAAAATAGGGCAGCATGGACTGGGTTTTTAACTGTAATAACCCGCACTGCTGCAAATATTAAAATAAGAGAAAACAAATAAAAAGTAAATTTTATCATATATTTAATCCAGAGTTTCTAAAGATAAGTATAAAAAATTATTATTTAAGATTACCACATTTGATAAATTTATCTAGTTCTAGGTTATATCTAAATTTAATTTTCTAGTATTTGGGCATAATTAAGGTAGATAAACGGATACTTTATAGAACTGTTGCCAGACATAATATGGGTGGTTACCATGACGTAGGGGTATCCTTTGTGGTTACCAATAGTTAAACTAAGCCCAACAAGTCTTTTAATAAATATTTATTAATATTCCAATATGGATTACTCTCATTTATTTAACTAAGTCATTTTATTTGAATACTGGTTACATAAAATAAAAAATTGGTCATATAATTTTTAAAAAAAAAAAATTCATTT
>DAOUSR010000108.1 GCA_030627125.1 Thioploca sp. | reverse complement strand
TTTCATATGATTATTAATATATAAAATTCTAATAAGCCCTTCTAAATAGGTTATTTCTTATAACTTTGCTACAATAAATATAAATTTCTAATTTTAAGTTCCCATAGTTTCAACAAACTTTAACCAACAGATATAAATATTATGCAGATAAATATGATATATGTAGATAAATCATTACTAAAAATATTAAAAAATTCTACTTATAATAATTATTTAATAATATTAATGATAATAGCGTCATTAGGAAAACAATATGTCTGCAAATAATCCTCGTCACTCTAGATTTTTTTGGCGTTCTTCTGCCATCTTTGGTATTTTAGACCAAGCATATCGTTTTAAAGAAGTAAATACTGCATGGGAAAATACACTTGGTTTATCAACTAGTCAATTATTAGCCAAACGTTTTACCGATTTTGTCCATTCCGATGACCAAGCATCAACCAAATATTATTTAGAACAACTAAATGACGGAATGCGATCCATATCGTTTTCCAACCAATTTCGCCATTATAACAATAGCTATCATAGTATTTTATGGGAGATAAATAGTGCGGCTTCGGCAGATTATGCCTATTATGTAGTTGGAATGGATATAACCAGCCGCGAACAACCAATGATAGCTGATGAAATGATCAGCGTGTTACAAGAAGGGGTAGTTCTACAATATGCTAATGGTACGATCGGGGCGTGTAATTCCAGTGCCGAAAATATTTTAGGTTTATCAGCAGATCAAATGATGGGTTGGGTGCTGATCGATCCAGATTGGCGACTAATTCATGAAGATGATTCTCCATTTCCAACCGAAACTCATCCGGCTATTTGTACTTTACGGACTGGTCAATCTTATGCTGATGTGGTAATGGGCATAGTTAAATCAGATGAATCAGTGATTTGGATTAGAATTAATTCTTATCCGCTATGGCGAAATGATGTTACTACTCCTTATGCAGTGGTGATTTCATTTTCTGATATAACCCATTACAAAGAAACTGAACAAGCTCTAAGGAAAAGAACCGTTTCTCCTCAAGGTGGTACTGTATCCAATAATAATTATGATCTATGGGAATGGGAATTAGCTACCAATGAAATGCGGTTCTCAGTAAAATTGGAAAAACTATTAGGTTTTGATGAACATGAATTATTGCCACATATAGATTCATGGTATAAACGGATTCATCCAGCCGATTATAATCGGGTCAAATCTGATATTAAAAATCATTTGGAAGGTATGACTCCAGTGTATGAAAATACTCATCGGTTACAGAATAAAGATGGTAGTTATCACTGGGTTTTAAGTCGTGGTTCGGTGATTAAAGATTCTAATAACAAAGCAATCAGAATGGTAGGTACGCATATTGATGTCACTGAATCACGCTATTTGGAAGAAGAAATAACTGAAATAGAACATAAATATCAACATTTACAAGAGTTAGAATCAGATGCTATTTTTGTATTAGATGCTAAAACTTTAGATATTATTGAAATTAATAAAACTGCTATCCAATTATATGGTTACAGCCGAGAAAAATTATTAAAAACAAATATTCTAACTTTGTCCGCTCAGCCAGATAAAACTGAGAAGTCAATGAAAAAAGTTATAAAAACGACTTCTACTCAATATCATAAAAAACATAATGGTGATGTGTTTCCAGTAGAGGTTATCACTAGTTCATTTCTATCTAAAGGTCGAACTGCATTAATGCTAATAGCCCGTGATATTTCTGAACGACAAAAAGTTGAAACTACATTGTGGGAAAGTGAGTCTAAATATCGGCAATTATTTGAAGCTTCTTCTATCCCAACCATAGTCTTCGATGCTAATAATCAACAAATTTTTGATGTTAATCAGGCTGCTACAGATTTATATGGCTATACTAAATCCGAATGGGTAAATAAAAAAACGGAAGAGGTATCGGCTGAATTAGGCAAACAACGAGGTGCTTTAAATAGCCAAAAGCGAATAATTCCATTGCGATGGCATAAAAAGCGAGATGGTACAGTATTTCCGGTAGAAATTTCGACTGGTAATACTTATTTATTTCAAGGCCGTTCTTTAGTATGTGCAACTTTACGTGATATTACTGAACGCAAAGCCCATGAAGAAGTACTGCGACAGGAAAGAGATTTTGTCAATAATCTAGTCCAAGCATCCCCGATGTTTTTTGTGGCAATTAATCCAGATGGTAAAATTCGGATGATGAATCGGGCTATGTTGCATACCACTAAATATAACATTGAAGACGTTATTAATAGTGATTTTTTAGAAACCTTCATTCCTGAAGTAGAACGACCATTAATCTCATCAGAAATTCAAAAACTAATCACTTCCATGCAACCTTCATTGATGGAATGTCATATCTTAACTAAAGAGGTAAAACCATTATTAATAGAATGGCATAGTAGGGCTGTTGTAAAAGCTGACGGAGTTTTAGATTACTTTTTTGGAGTTGGGATTGATATCACAGAACATAAACAAGCTCAAGGTTTATTACGACTATTTAAATCTATTGTAGATGTTTCTAGTGAAGCAATTGAAGTAAGAAATGTTGAGAAACAATTAGTTTATATTAATCAGGCTTATGAAAAATTATTTGGACGGGATTTTAAATCAGCCCAACAAATTGATTTTACTGCATATTATTCTACAGAATCGTTAAATATTTTACAAGAGAAAACTATTTTATCGATACAAAATGGTAATAGTTGGGTTGGTGAATTAGAAGCTTTGTATAGTAATGGTACAAAATTTCCAATTCGACAATATACAGATGCAGTGCGTGATAACAGAGATAATATATTGTTTAATTTTAGCCTGATCCAAAATATTGGCGATAATGAACGGAAATGGAGGGTTTTGAATGAACAGTTGAAAGAATCACAGATGATCTTCAATACCACACCAGCGATGGTTTGGTATCGTGATAAAGATAATAAATTATTGTGTTATAATAAAAAAGTTGAGGAAGTTTTTAGAGATTTATCAAAAGAAGAATATACTGATTGTAAAGAAGTTATTAGTTTAGGCCGCCCACAAGTTGGAATTGTGCATAGTATTACAGATGCTGATTCGGCATTACGTTGGTTACAATTTGATAAAATCCCTTGTTTAGATGAGAAAAATAATGTAATTGGAGCGGTAATTTTTGCGATTGATATTACCAAACATAAACAAATTCAATCATTGCTATCCTCAAAACAACCAGATACTTCATATGAAGATGAAAACTTACTTTTTTCAGTATTTGATGCTGCCAAAATGGGAGTTTGTTTAACTGACGATCGTAGCAAATATATCCAAGTTAATAAAGCATATACAGAGTTATATGGTTATACCAAAAATGAACTTATAGGGCAGGTATTTACTCTAAGATTACCCCAACAAAAACATGCAGCTGCCATCCGTGAATATTATGATCTAATAATGTCCAATATAGCTGTTTCTTTCACTAAAAAACGCCAACAAGAAATACATCGTGATGGGCATTTGTTTGAAGCAGAAATTATGATGAAAAAAGTTATATTGAAAGATAACCGAAAAATGCTATTAACTGTTATTAGTGAAGTTTCGGAGACTACGTTTCCAGACGAATGATTCAATGCCTAACGGTTTGGTTGGTTGGTATTTATGGAATTATTTGAGAGCTGGTGATTTTGGTAAAGTTTGAGAAGTAAAACATGAAAGGTTGCGATATGCGATTAAGTTGTTTCTGATTATTACGTTCTTTATGCATAATATCAGACTGTAAATCTTGAAGTTTATTATCAACATAGAAACTCTAAAATATTTTAAAAATTATGGATAAAAAATCTTGGTATCGTGAACCATTTGTATGGCTAGTAATCTTCTTCCCGGCTTCTGCTGTAATCGGTGGAATTATTACTATTTCATTGGCTATCAATTCTGATGATGGTTTGGTAGTAGATGATTATTATAAACAAGGTCTTGAGATTAACCGTGTATTGGAACGTGATAAAGCTGCAATACAACATGGTTTACAAGCTACTTTAAATTTTGGAAATAAGTTAATTCAAGTTCGATTAGATAAAAATCCTGATTATAATTTACCTAAGCAAATTGCCCTTAATTTCAGTCATCACACTCGTCCCGGTTTTGACAAAGATCTTGTTTTAGATAAGTTTGGTGATAGTATTTACCAAGGTAAAGCACCAGAGTTAATACTAGGAAAATGGTCTATACAAATAGCAGCTGATGACTGGCGTTTATTGGAATCTATACAAATACCAATCAAATAGCAAATTTATGAGGATTGCTCTCTTAGTATTTACTGCATTACTTGAGTTTACCTACTATTATATCGGTAAATATTGAGAAAAAATTACCATCGGTATGTGGTATTGATTGCGTAACTTTTGTATGGTCTAGTCGGGTGTGCAACATATTTTATCGTTGCCACCGCATTTAACTAAATTATTGATTTTATTGCAATTTAAAACCATTAACACTATTTTCTTTAAGACTAACAATTTTTGAAATCCAGACCCAACTGTTAAAACTTGCTAGGTCTGATTTATTGATACAGGATCTTACTTAGCTGAAATTGAAGAATTTTTTTGCTCAATATAATTAATTAATCTTACAGCTGGTAAGAAACCCGGTATCAATTCACCATCGGATAAAATTAACGCTGGTGTACCGCTAATACCAATACTTTGGCCTAAATTATACTGATCAGCAACTGGATTGTTACATTCTGCTTTTTCAATTTCTATGTTTGCTTTAGCATCAGTCATAGCCTGTTGTTTATCCTTAGTACACCATACTGACACCATCTTATTATAAGTGTCAGAACCAATCCCAGCTCTTGGAAAAGCTAAATAACGTACTTCAATCCCAGCTTTATTTAGAGCTGGAACTTCAAGATGGAGCTTAGAACAATAAGGACAATTAACATCAGTATAGACATGAACTACATGTTTAGTTCCATTTTCTGGAGCAAAAACTACCATATCTCGTACATTTAGGCTATTAATAGCTTCAAGCCGTAATTTGGCAAGTTTGCCATCAGTTATATTTTTACCAGTACTAAGATCACGAATTTCTCCCATAATTAAATAGTTACCATCACCACTAAGATACACAACCTCGGAGCCTATCATAGCTTCGTATAAATTAGGAATAGGAGTAGAACTTAATTTTATTTTACTAATATCTGTTTTAGCAAATTTTTTTAAAGCTTCTGTAACTGCAATTGGAATTTCATTGTCAGGAGTTTTAGTAGTATCTTGAGTTTTATTATCAATAGCTATTTTCTCTCCAACTGTTGTAAATGGAGTTTCATTAGCAGGAGCTGTATTTTCTTCTGCCAAAACCAATGGACTTATAGCTAACAAAGCTGTCAAAAAATAAATACGCATAATTTTTTAATCTCTAAAGTTGTTAAATTGTAGTGGTAAATCCATATCCTTCTCACGTAATAAGTTCATAATTTGCTGTAAATCATCACGTTTTTTACCAGTAACTCGGACTTGTTCAGACTGAATGGAAGCTTGCACTTTAATCTTAGTAGCTTTTATCAGTTTTACAATAGTTTTGGCATTCTCTTTATCTATACCTTGCTTAACAGTTATTGGCAATCGAGCTTGACGGTGTTGAATTTCTGCTTCTCCCACAGTAAATGCAACAATATCAATACTTCGTTTCGCTGACTTTATATATAGAATATCAGTCATCTGCTTCAACTGAAACTCATTTTCAGCATGTAAAGTTAAGGTCAAAGTGTCTTGACTATATTCTACATGAGCTTTAGAACCTTTGAAATCAAACCGATTAGTAATTTCTCGATTGGTTTGATCAATTGCGTTAGATAATTCATGCAAATCTACTTCTGAAACGATATCGAAGGATGGCATTCTTTACTCCAAAATTATCTAGGTTTCTTAACAGTTATTTTTTCTTTAATACGAGCTGCTTTACCACGCAAATTACGCATATAATACAGTTTAGCTCGTCGCACAACTCCATGTCGTTTAACTGTAATTGAGTCAATTATATGACTGTAGGTTTGAAAAACTCTTTCTACCCCTTCACCATGAGAAATTTTACGCACTGTAAATGCCGAATTTAAACCACGATTTCGTTTAGCAATAACTAATCCTTCAAATGCCTGTAAACGTTCTCTAGTACCTTCCCTAACTTTTACTTGAACCGTAATGGTATCACCCGGTTTAAAAGCTGGAAATTCTCTAGTCATCTGTTCTTGTTCTATCTGGTCGATGATATTTGTCATTCGTTGCCTCCTGATATTTAAGGATTAAACCTTAATAAAATTGAAAATGGGTTTGTTCTACCCAGCCTATAAATATATTTACTTCTCGTTCTTTGTCATTAACTTAATGGCAACCATAAATAATTACCCTTACATAATATTTTGTAGGGGTAATCTGTGGTTGCCCAATTCGTTGGGAATGCTGCTTTGCGTCACACTTTTAAATTTTTATCCAATAATTCTGGATGCCGCAAACGAGTCTGTTCCAATGCCTGTTGCCGCCGCCAATCTGCAATTTTAGCATGATTACCAGATAATAACACGGCTGGGACTGATTGACCATCAATCTCTTCTGGGCGAGTATAATGTGGATAATCTAACAAACCAGAATAGAATGAATCTTCTTTGGCTGATTCTTCATGGCCTAAAGCCCCCGGTAATTGCCGAACTAAAGCATCAATTATTACCATCGCTGCTAATTCGCCACCACTGAGAACATAGTCACCTATTGACCATAATTCATCAATATCCTGTTCTATAATTCGCTCATCGATACCTTCATAACGACCAGCTACCAAAATCATATTTTGATAGTTTAATAGAGTTTGTACCCCAGCCTGATCTAACCGTCGACCTTGAGGGGATAAATAAATTACTTTAGTGCCATGACCTATATTAGTCACAGCTGATTTAATTGTTCTTCGCAATGGCTGCACTTGCAACACCATACCAGGGCCGCCACCATAAGGTCGGTCATCCACTCGATTATACTTATTATCAGTAAAATCCCTTGGATTCCAAATAGATAGCTTAAATAGTTCCTTTTCTAATGCTCTAGCTGTGATTCCACCACAACTTAATGTAGTGAACATCTCAGGAAATAGAGAAATAACTCCAATGTGCATATTAAAAATCTGCGTCCCAATCGACTAACATTGTACGCTGAGTTAAATCAACTTTGATTACTACATGTTGCAATACAAAAGGAATCATCCGTTGTTGCTCACCTTTAACAACCAGCACATCATTAGCTCCTGTTTCCATAAGATGATCAACTTGACCTAAAATAATATTTTCGCAATTGGTTACAGTTAAACCTATTAAATCAGTCCAGTAATATTCATTTTCCTGTTCGGCTGGTAACTGGTCTCGATAAACCATGATATCAGAACCAAGCAAAAGGGCAGCAGCATCACGCTCATTAATTGAATCTAATTGAGCAATAATACCTTTGCCATGTACTTGTCCACTAAGCAGTTGCAAAGTTTTTCCCTGTAATTGCCAAGGTGAATAATCCAGAATATTACTAATAGGATCGGTATATGAAAACACTTTCACCCAACCTTGTACCCCATGTAAACCATTGATGTTTCCAACTGTAATTAGATTTGGCATAATGGGAAAATAAAAATATTAGGCTGGTACAACTGCTGCTGTTTCTACTGGTGCTGGAGCAACTGGTGCTGTTTCCACTGCTTCCATTGGTTTATCTTCAGTAGTAGTTTTAACCCGTTTAGGTTTGTAACTATTATCTACCCATGGTGCTGGTGGATTTTTAATGTAGTCTTTTATTAATTTAGCTACTCGTTCAGATGGTTGCGCTCCTACTCCCATCCAATAATTAGTTCGTTCTAAATTAAGACGTAATGGTTCTTCTTTAATATTAGCAATTGGATTAAAAAAACCCAGACGCTCAATAAAACGCCCATCACGCTTATTTCGAGAATCAGTTACAACTATATGATAAAAAGGACGTTTTTTAGCTCCGCCCCGACTTAAACGAATAGAAACCATGTATATATTACCTTAAGTAAAATGTTTAGCTTAAAAAAATGTAAAATTGGAATCCAAGATTATCTTGGGTTAGTTGGGATTTCTGCATTATTCCCTAATAATATCCACTCCAGCTGGTGGAGTAAATATGAATAAATCTTTGTCTAGTTTTTGATTATTCTGCATTGCTTCAAAAGTAATATAAGTAGTTTGGCCTAAATTATCTACTAATTCAAACCCTAACAAAGATTCAGCTTTTATATCAATTCGCATACTATCAAACTGGTTTTGGTCATTTCTAGGAATTAATTCAAACCGAGTCGAACCCTTTTCCACTGGTAATTGATTAACAAAAAAATCTTTTGTTACATTACTATCACTACTAAATAAAAATGCTGGTGTTTTTCCCAAAGCATCATTTAATTTTTTTACAGTTATTTGTTCTAAATCACTGTCATAAATCCAAATTTTGTTGCCATCAGCAATTATTAATTGATTATAAGGTTGTTGATATTCCCAACGAAATTGATTTGGACGTTGAATATACACCTTACCTTCTGATTTTTCTAATAAAGTCCCTTGCTCATTAAATAGGCTTTGTTTAAATTGTCCTTGCATAGTGCTGAATTGTTTTAAAAAACTATCTAAAGTTTCATTAGCAAAAACTAATTGTGGCAATAGTAACAACCATGTTAATATAAAAATATTTTTAATTATATTTTCCATTTTATACTACAGCCAATGCTGGGAATTTGATCGATAGTTACCTGTTGTCCAGCTAATATTGCATCCAAAGCTGCACGCATATATTTACCATCGTTAGGTTCATGGTTATGAGGTCTAGCATTGTCTAATTGGCCTCGATAAGCACATTTGAGTTCGCTATCAAATATATAAAAATCTGGAGTACAAGCCGCTTGGTAAGCTTTGGCAACTGATTGAGTTTCGTCAAATAAATACGGAAAAGAATAACCTTCTTGTTGCATTTTTTCTGGCGAATCATCGGGATAATTAGCAACATCATTGGAGTTAATTGCGATAAAAGCAACATTTTTAGACTTATAATCATTAGCAAGCCTAATCAACTCTGCTTGTACATGCTTAACATAAGGGCAGTGATTACAAATAAACATTATTACTGTAGCAACATCAGATTTTAAAATGTCAAGTGACATCAATGTATCTGTAGCAGGGTCTAATAAGTTAAAATCTGGAGCCTTAGTACCTAATGGCATCATGTTAGATGGTATTGCAGCCATAATTATCCTAAATTTAGTTAAAAAATGATTCAATCAAATTTTTCATTATAACATATAACATTCATTTTTGCCTAGCTTTATAGCGGTTCCATCAGGGCGACAGCATTAAAAATATTTTGCAAATATAGAGTTATATACCTAACCATTGTTATATATAGCTTTACATATACAGATAAATTTAATAAGGAAGTATTATAGCCAAACCTGACAGGTTTAAATCCAGTGGAAGTTTAGCGATTGATCTTAACAACTTAGCATATATTATATGGCAATCAAGGAGATAATACTGGGGTGGATAGTTGTTGAGCTGGGTGGGGTTTGGGCATAATTATTTTTAATACCCCAAAATATATCAACTTTGAGGTATTTTAAAACAGTAATTATCCAACTAAAAGAACCATTAAGGCTCCTGTCAGTTGACCATTTTCATCGGTAAGTGGTGCATAATTCGCATCACATTGTTTACCAAATAAAGTAACTTGTCCACTAAAAGAATTCTTGGCAATTAAAGCTTTATAGCCTGGATTATCTCGATCAAGTTTTGTGTTAATGGCAGGTGTGCCATCTTCTTTCATTAAAGTTGTATGTGTTCTAATAAAATCTTCGCTTTCATAAGTAAAAATAGTGCTTTCTTGACTAGCCATTTAACACCTCATAAAGTTAAATTTGAGCATCCGTCATTATTAAACTTGCAAATGGCGGATTCTAATGTTTACATTTTAAAATTTTTTTACAACATTTTCAATAGTACTTAATTTTTAATAAAAAATCAAATAACGGTGGAATTTATTTTAGAATTGCTATACTGGTTGGGAACAATAAATTTTATGGTCTATTAATTTCACCTTATTATATTGAACGTCCTTCTATAGAAATAGACTGTTACACGAGATATATTACACGCTAATACTTTATTGCGTATTAAAGCTCCTTGCCAAATGGGTAAAACTTCCTTGTTACGGCGTATTTTAGCTAAAGCTGAAAACAATGGCCAACAGACTGTATATTTTTTCAAATTACTGACGAACCGATAGCAAATAATGATAGTTTTGAGTGGGTAATAAAATTACACCTTTTTGTGAATTGTATCGAGGCTACTTTAAAGAAATATTGTAGGATGCTGGTGAGTAAACGAACCGCATCAAAGCAAATTGTATCAACGAAATATATTAATTGTAAAACATTATAAGGAAATATTACAAATGCAAGCAGAATTTTTTCGGGATGGTGAAAGTTTAGACCATGATCAGGCAAGTTATATTACCCGTAAAGCTGATCAGGAATTTTATCAGGCTTTATTAGCTGGTGAATTTTGTTATGTGCTTAACTCTCAGCAAATGGGTAAGGAATTAGGATTTAATTATATCCCAATCTTTAAATTGAATCAGGGACAGCAACATAATTCCATTTTGGTAAAAAATCATCAAATTTAATTTTCATATTTTCTTTAAAATTATCAGCATATTTACGTCCAGTTTCAAAAATTTTATCAAGG
>DAOUSR010000038.1 GCA_030627125.1 Thioploca sp. | reverse complement strand
CCTTGATAAAATTTTTGAAACTGGACGTAAATATGCTGATAATTTTAAAGAAAATATGAAAATTAAATTTGATGATTTTTTACCAAAATGGAATTATGTTGCTGTCCCTGATTCAATTTAAAGATTGTGATATAATTAAATCCTGATTCCTTAGTATAAAAAATATGGAGTTCTCTACAAAAATGAAAAAACGAATAAATGAAATTTTAGAACATCTTAATAAAGGTATTCACGAAAGAGAAGAAGTAATTGCAGTTTTATTATTAGCCGCTTTAGCAGATCAAAATATTTTTTTACTTGGTCCGCCTGGTACAGCCAAAAGCTTAATATCTCGCCGCTTGTCTCATGCTTTTGAAACAAAATCATATTTTGAATATTTGATGCAAAGATTTAGTACTCCAGAGGAAGTGTTTGGGCCTGTATCTATATCAGAATTAAAAAAGGATAACTATATTCGCAAAACAGAAGGTTTTTTGCCAAGAAGTGATTTCGCCTTTTTGGATGAAATATGGAAATCTAGCCCTGCTATTCTTAACACACTTCTGACCATCATTAATGAAAAAATATTTAGAAATGGACAAAACATTGAAACTGTACCATTAAAGGTTCTAGTGTCGGCATCTAATGAAACACCACCTGAAAATCAGGGGCTAGAAGCTTTATATGATCGGTTTTTGGTGAGACTACATGTACCACCGATTAGTGAGAAAAAGAGTTTTGAGTCTTTATTGCAGTCAAGCCCAACCAAAGAACAGGTTAATTTACCAAGCAAAACATTAATAACCCATGATGAGTGGGAGCTATGGCAACTTGAAATCAAAGAAGTTCAGCTTTCACCTGAAACCTTAAATGTAATACATGATATTCGACTGACATTTTCAGAAAAAAGTGAAGATTTAGATGTATATGTATCTGATCGTCGTTGGCAAAGAGCATCTATGCTTTTAAAATCAGCGGCTTTTTTCTGTGGCAGAAAAGAAACCAACCTTGTAGATACCTTGTTGTTAAGGCATTGTTTATGGACAACAAATGATAATCGTCATGAGGTTATTGAAATTGTCGAAGATGCAGTTAGAAACTGTGGTTTTGAAACAGGTTTTAACTTACATGGTATTGATAAGGAAAAAGAAGACTTAGAAAATGAAATTCAAAAAGAATTATATCATTCAAAAGATGTATATGAGACTGTAGAATTATCTGATAATAAGCAGTATTTTAAATGCATAAAACAGTATCGGTATGATTATCATAATACGAAAAAAGTTACCTTTTATATTCCTGCTAATCAAATGAAAAATAATGATGAATTCAACCCTGTTGATGAACAAGGTAATAAATTTAATTGGATAAAATGCAACTTTGAAAATCAGGGAGTTTGCCATATTAAAATTGAACGAAATGAAAATCATAGACATGAGCAATGGCAAGATGTAGATGATTTTTCACCAAAAATTCTGTTTCACAAAGGGGATAAAAAATCAGATGTAAATTCTCGGTTGGTTGATTCTTTACAAGCAGTAGTTATTGAGCTAAGAAATAAAATTCAAGGCATTATCAATGACGTTGATAATAAACTTATTGAATTTAAAAAAGAACTGGATACTCCTTTTGTCATGGGTCAAACAAGAGATATTGCATTAGAAAGTATTGCTAACCAATTGAGAGATATGAAGTTACGCTACAAGGATTGTAAACGATTAATGAGTTTGATAGGGTAAGCTTATGTCTAATGATAGCTACCTTTCAAATGTTGAAATAGATGATTTAATTCAAAAATATCCAGTAGCTAAAAAGGAAAAAATAAAAGATAGTCTATGGTCTGAAGTAAAACAATGGAATCGCAGTGTTCAGCGATATCTTGGTAACGAAAACCCATTTCATGAAGAACAACATAAGTTTAAAATAGCAAATAGAGATTTGAAACAAAAGAATGCTTCAATTGATGAAATTGAAGATGATTTTCAGAACTTTCTACATCTATCAAAAAAAACTAAAAGTGCAATTGATGAAAAATTTTGGATTTCTGAAATAGATAATTTAAGAAATAAACCTAAATTAGATTTATTGGTAGATAAGTTTTCTGATTCTAAAAAAATCAAGGATAAGCATTCAGATAAAGAAGATAAATTTATTTGTCGAACTCTCCTACAAGAGCAATGGCAAAAGTTATTGAAGCTGACTCATTCAGAATGGGAACTAACAGCCATTGAAAAGTACAGGCGTGAATTGCTTAAAAAACTATCTGAATGGCTAAATTTAGTGCAACAATTAGATAATGTTCTCTCCGATTTATCTTTAGAAACAGGGTTACTATTTGATTTATCAGAAGGTAATATTTCACTGTCAGATATTGAGCATTTAAGGCAGTGGGTAACATACATATCCAAAGATGAAGGGGTGAAAAATCTTTGTGATTTGATGGGACGACTCAGGCAAGCTGGAAAAACCAAGCGTAAAGAGCTAGTTAAAAACATGATAAAGGTTCAAGAATTTGTGCCAGATTTTAACTCAAAGGAAGAAATAGTTGGTATTCATTTAGGGCATGATATTGAACATGCTTTACCTCAAGAATTAGCACTGCTTGCTGATGATGAAATATCCATTTTATTTGATATGAAATACACAGAAGGTAGATTAATTTGTTTTGATATGGAAGGTTTTCAGCAAAAAGAAATTACTACCGAAGAAGAGATATTGGTTGAGGTAGAGGATAAAGACGAACTTGGCCCTATTATTATCTGCGTTGATACTAGTGGTTCTATGCAGGGTGCACCTGAAACGATAGCGAAAGCGATTACTTTATTTATGGCAACCAGAGCTATAGGACAAAACAGAAACTGTTTTTTGATAAATTTTTCAACAGGAATTGAAACCTTAGATTTATCAGGAAGTGTAGATCTTTCTAAAGTTATCGAATTTTTGCAGCGTTCCTTTTGTGGAGGAACAGATGCTTCTCCTGCATTAAGCTATGCACTTGAGTTAATGGAAAAGGAAGAATACAAAAAATCAGATTTATTGATGATCTCAGATTTTATAATGGCATCACTACCTGAACCATTGCAAAATAAAATAACTATCGCAAAAGAGAATGAAAATAAATTCTATTCATTATCAATCGGCAATATTTTCTTAGAAAAAAAGATGAAATCAATATTTGATAATGAATGGGTTTATAATCCCAGTAATTTCAGTGTGCATTCATTACAAGCGATGGTTAGTGAAATATAAATGCATAATAATCACATATACATTCAGAGTAAAAAAACGTTGCTCGTCCTCGCTCTGTTTTTTGCTACCAGTAATGTGAAGCGTTATTTAAGAATTTTGTAAATACATCTTGATTTATGTCTCCATCCAATAATTTTGATAACACTGTGATGGTTGCATATCCCATTATTTATTATCTAATTTACAGTACAAGCCCAGTACCCAGAATATTATAAGCGATATATTTACATTGTAAATAAAAAAATCTGCCATTGTTAGTTTTATTAATTGTTGTATTATAGTCATAACTAAATTTACATATTTGTGTAAGGTTAGATGTATAACAATTCTTAATTATGAATACTTAATTCTTAACGAAATTCGATATAAATATCAACTTGTTAATTTATATTGGGTAGCCCTAAACAAAGTAGTGGTGGCACATAAAATTAAATAATATTAGTCCTAGACAAAATAGTGGTGTACAATTAAAAGTCTACGTAAATTATGACTTGCCCAATACGTAACTCAGAAACCATCAATATTCTCAATATTCCATCCTCATTTAAGATAGACTGGAATATATTTAATTATAGCGTTTCCCAATTAAATGTATTATACCAATACAAATTGATATTTATATCGAATTTCGTTAAGAATTAAGCATTCATAATTAAGAATTACTATAATGGTTCTCAAATATTATGGAATCGCTTCAGAGATATTTTGTATCCAAGAATAATCTTATCAAAATTATTGTCTTCACTACTCCCAACCGGAGACTGGGAATATTTTTAAATTGAAATCACTTAACTTTATTAGGAGAGCTTATTTAAGCTAATGAAAAATAAATCAATTGTTTTAATCCAAACTTTATCACTTGGCATTCTTAGTATAACCCTTTACTTTTTACTTTACTATTTTAACGACTTAATCTTGGAATACTCCAAAGAAGGTGGTTGGTATTTCATTGTACCAATTGTCATTGCATTTATTTTTTCAATTGTTCACGGTGGATTTACTGGTTATTTTTGGGACTTATTAGGCGTTAAAGCAAAGATTGTAAAAAAGGGAAATAAATGATTAATATATTAAAAGCTAATAAATTTTATGTTGTTTTGATGCTATGTTTACAAATTGTAATTTGGTCAGCATCAGTGCAAGCGGAATTAAATAATGAACATACTGGGCCATTTACTTTTGAATCAGCTAATATAATAGGTATTGAGACTACTGACCAGATTACCATTAAAGTACTTGGCACCACCGGTGAAGTTAACTGGCAAGCTAATAATGGTGAGATAATAGGTTCTGGAACTGAAATATTTTTTACTGCTTCCGGTAAGCCTGGTATGGAAGCTATCACTGTAACCGATGCTAGTGGTAAAACTGATACTTTGAAATTTGAAGTTGGAGGTTTTCTAGCTCTAACGCTAAATAATATTATCTTCCTATTCGTGGTTGGTTTTGTAGGTGGATTAGTCAGTGGTTTTATTGGCTCTGGTGGAGCGTTTGTTTTGACTCCAGCGATGATGAGCATGGGTGTTCCGGCTATTATGGCTGTTGCTAGTAACATGTGTCACAAATTCCCCAAAGCGTTAGTTGGTTCCATGAAACGAGCCAAATACGGGCAAGTCGATGTCAAGCTTGGTATCGTTCTGGGTATATCTGCCGAAGCTGGCGTATTATATGGTGCGTCTATTCAAACTCAAATTAAAGAGTCTTTTGGCGATGTAGGTTCTAACCTTTATGTATCGTTTGTATTTGTGGTGGTTTTAGCAGTGGTTGGTGGTTATGTGCTACGGGATGCGTGGAAAATTTACAAACAATCTGGTGATGCTAATGCTGAAGAACATAAAGTTACTAAATTAGCAAAATGGGTACAATCAGTTAATATTCCTGGCACCATGATGTATTTCCCAAGTATTGGTACTAAAATATCGGTATTATTTACCATTCCGATAGGTTTTGCAACGGGTGTATTGGCTGCTACTATTGCAGTTGGAGGCTTCATTGGCGTACCTGCATTGATGTATGTATTAGGTGTACCAGCATTAATGGCATCTGCTACTGAATTAGTTATTGCCTTTGTAATGGGTATGGGCGGTACAATTAAATATGCAATAAGTGGTTATGTAGACATCCGTTTGGCTATGGTTATTCTAGCTGGTTCACTATTTGGAGTGCAATTAGGAGCTATTGGTACTACCTACGTCAAAGATGTCATGGTTAAAATAGTTATGGGCGTGATTATGATGTTAGTATTGGTCAGTCGTGGGTTGAAAGTGCCAGTGTATTTAGCTGAAATTGGAAAGATAGACCCTTTAACTCCAAATACTATCTATTTCCTCGATCTTTCCAGTTATATCATGTTGATAGCTGCTTTAGCGGTTGGAGCTTTCATTATTTTATATGCTCTTGTTTCGGGTTATCGCAAACATAGTAAAGAGATGGCACTAGAAGCAGAATCAATAACAGTTATAGAACCAGTAATCTTCCCAACCGAAATAAAACAATTATCTCCAATAGGACGTTTCGAGCGAGTCTTATTTGCAAATGATAACTCGGAATTCGGTGCTGGTGCAAAACGTGAAGCACTCAAACTGGTCCAAAGAATTGGTGGTAGCTTGTCAGTAATATCGGTGATAGTGAATAATTCAGCTCATGAATTTATGACTCAACGATTATTTGAAAAAGAAAGTCAGACTGCTATGGAAAATTTGGCGATTATTAAATCCCAAGCAACTGAAGCTGGTGTGAATTGTGATATTTTTGTACGTCAAGGTGAAAAAATTACTGATGAAATAATTACTGCTACTGAAGAATTATACACCGATCTAATCGTAGTTGGCCGCCGTGGTAAAAAAGGCTTACTCCAGTCAATGATGGGGGATCGGACAAATGAAATAATGTTTAATTCTAATTGTAGTGTTTTAGTCGTTCCTAAAGCTGCGGAAATAAAAGGTAACAATATCTTGCTTGCGATAGCCGATGGCTCACGTTATAGCGATATGGCCGCCGTTGCTGCTGGTAAATTAGCTAAACATCTTAATGCTCCAATCACTGTATTATCGGTAACTTCTGAGAAACTTAAGAATAATACCGAAACAATTGTAACTCGAATTTGTAGCTTTTTGCAAAATGACGGAATAACTGCTGAATCTAAGGTAATTGTTAGTGATAAATATGCTAGAACTATTATAGAGACAGCTAAAGGTATCAGTACTGATTTAATTGTTGTTGGTAGTCGAGGACATGCTGATTTACAAAAAACTTTGCTTGGTACTAGTGTGTCAAAAAGAGTTATTGCTGCAACTGAATGTGCAGTATTAGTGGTGAAAGCTTAGTATTTAAAGTTTAATATGGGTATCATTCTACCCGGTATTTCGCTGCTATTAACTTAAGAAAAATATGTTAGAGTTCAAAATTTTGGTTTATTCGCTTTAAAATTAAATAACGTAAAAATTTGGACTCCAATTCTTAAGTTAATAGCAGCATCAATAAGACAAATACTCTTTACACGCATAAGGTGGTTTGATTCCAATTTCTGGTCGCCGAAACCAAGCATTTCAAAGCTTTAACTCGAAAGGTTGTCCTGCATCTAAATTGGTATAAGTCGCAAATCGCCGCCGACTATCGACATGCATCCAATTTTTATCAAAACCTTCCATTAAATAAGCCTATCTATTATTATCTGTGTGGTTTAATTCAACCTAATTGTTAACCAATTATCAGTGATTTACTATCTTTCATTATTAATTTTCGTCAGTATTATTGGAATATCTGTTGGTAGCACTGATATTCCAATAGACGTTGTTTTACGTATTCTTTTCGCAAAAATTTTACCTTGGATAGACACAAGTGACATTAACGAAGCTCAACAGGTGATTATTTGGTTAATCAGAGTCCCAAGAGTTTTAATTGCGGCTATTGTTGGAAGTTCATTGGCAATAGCAGGAGCTCAAATGCAAGGATTATTTCAAAATCCATTGGCATCTCCTGGTATTATTGGAACTAGTTCTGGCGGTGCATTAGGAGCAGTGATTGCTTTAGCTTCTGGTTTAGCTAGTTACTCTATGTTCTATATTCCTATATTTGCTTCTGGAGGAGCGTTACTAGCACTATTTACCGTGTATATATTAGCTACTCAAAATGGTAAAACACCAGTAGCAACGTTGTTATTAGCTGGAATTGCTCTCAATGCTTTAATAGCAGCCATAACTTCATTTATCATAACAGTATCATGGGTTGAATACGATATAGCTCGTGAAATAGTATTTTGGCTTATGGGTGGTTTGGATAACCGTACATGGTCGCATGTTTGGATAGCTTTGCCGGGAGCTTTATTAGGTAGCACGCTCGCATTTATTTATATTCGTGAATTGGATATATTGCTTATGGGGCAGGAAACTGCTTATTCTTTAGGAGTTGAGGTAGAAAAAGTGCAACGTATTATTTTATTCAGCACAGCATTGTTAACTGGAACTGCGGTTGCTGTTAGTGGAGTGGTAGGGTTTGTTGGGTTAATTATTCCCCATGTTGTTCGGTTATTTGTAGGTCCCAAACATCGTTATTTAATCCCATTTAGTGCAGTGACTGGAGCCATTTTTTTAATTTTAGTTGACTTATTAGCTCGTACTATCAGCAGTCCCACTGAGATACGTTTAGGAATTCTTACTGCTGTATTTGGAGCACCATTTTTCTTATATTTGTTAAGAAAACATAGCCAATTCTGAAAAGAGTTTAATATTGTTGAGATTGCTTTAAATTGCCGGCGAGACGAATCGAACGCCCGACCTGCCGATTACGAATCGGTTGCTCTACCAACTGAGCTACGCCGGCTAAAGAGTTGCTTATTATACAGTTATTCGTTACAATAAGCAAGCTATAAATTTGCATTGATATAATACATTCAATGATAGCTAGTTGTTTTACTTAATATCTAATCTTAATTCCTTTGGTTAGCTCCGACTTTATCGACTTTACTGTCTAAGCCCAGTATTTATTTGCTATGGTAAATAGTTACTATTTTTCTACACCAAAAGACAAAAATAATTCCTGCCCATTGCGTAATACTTCCAATTCAACTTTATCAGTTGTAGCCAATTTCTGAACCAGACCTAAAGCTTTAAGAGGTGAATTAAGTCTCACTCCATTTACTGCAGTTAATACATCACCGGATTGCAAATTGAATTGTGCTAATAGATTAGCATCCTTTTTCGGTTTAATGCGATAACCCAATAATTTTCCATCTTTATTTACCGCCGATATTTGGACTAATTTAGTTAATTGCTGTGGATTTTGTTTCAATTGACGTTGATATTTTGCCAATAATTTTTCTGGCTTGGATTTTGCATATTTACCACTAAATCGAGTAGTTTCATTGTCTTCATTGCCTGCGAAACGTAAAGTTTCATATCTCCCATTTCTAAGCAAAATTACTTTCTTCGGAAAAATTTCATGGAGTATAGCACCACTGGGCAATGATTCACCAATTCGATAAAATTTGTTACCATCATTTGCGGTAATAGCTGCGTAAGAAGTAGAACCGTGATAAATACCTTGCAGTTTTAGGTTAAGTTTGGTATCTGGTGAAGTATTTGTAACTTGCGTTGCAATATGCGATACACTAGTTTTGCCAAACAAATAAGCATTAGACAATCTTGTAATATCAAGTTTTGAGGTTAAGAATTGTGATTTATCAGCTAAATTAAAATGACCAGTATAATTATAAGCCAAGGGAGCAGTATTAAGTTGCAGTAATAGTTGCGTGGTATTATATCCAAGTATAAATGCAAGGATAATATTGATGCTTGCTGAAATTAATTTTAACATTTTATTAAAGTTTTAGATAATTTTATTCTATACTTTAAACAAATTCAAATTTTAAGAGTACATTAATTATGAATAAGTTTATTTTTACAACATTTCTGACTTTTCTCATCACTTCTATGGGTTCTTATGCTGAGGGCATATTAGTCTGTGGTGAAGATGGGTACTGTTACTATGAAGATGAAGATACTGTAGCAGAAAACTCAGATGATAATATCATATATGAAGACATAGTTGCTGATAATTTACCGAATCAGAATGTTGATTTGCCAGCTCTTGAAGATTCTACCAATGAAATTCAGATTGGTAAAGTTAGAACTTTGTCTCTCAATATAGGCCCAAAAAATGGTACAGTTACTTTAATCAATGGGGAATTAGTTTATACTCCTAATCCTGGTTTCTATGGTGAAGATTATTTCACTTACATAGATGACGAAGGTAATTTAAGAACAGTCAGATTATTTATTAGAGCCCCAGGCACTGGAGAAACTAGTGTTTCTGTTTCAGACATAGTTACTGAGCCAGAACCTAAAGTTAATCCAGAACCAACTACATATACTACTACAGCTGGCGAGCCATTAATTATTACTATTGCTGGTGATTATAAACTCGATGAACAAGATTTAGCAATTAATAATCCAAGTCACGGTGCAATTATCAATAATAATAATGGTACCTTAACATACACTTCTAATCAAGATTATAGTGGTAAAGATGGTTTTTCTTACAAGATAGATGATAAGTACACTTTTATTATTGAAATAGAAATTGTTAGTCAAGTTAATGTATCTGTTATGGAACCATTATCGTTAGTTTATGCCGATCATATAGAAGTAGTACGCACCGGAATGTTATTGACTATTGATATTTCAGCTAACTATAACTGGCGTACTCAAGTACTTGTTATAAATCGTACTTCTAATAGTACCATAAAATATGGTAAAGAGATTTTGTTTTATTTTTCTAAACCTAATTTCAGAGGTTATGATAATTTTTCTTATACAGTAACTGATAAGGATGATACTACCAATACTTATACTGCTAGAGTTGAAGTACAAGAAGAAAACCAGTTTAAACAGATGTCAATGAGTTCTTGTCGGGTATATGCTGTTGATGATATAGGCTTTGCTGATTCACAATTAGTATCAATCGATCCAGCTGGATATGCTTCGGTTGAAATTGGCCCGCTATATAAAGGATTAGATATAGAAGGAATGGCGGTTGATCCAATTACTAATATTTTATATGGAGTTTCGGGAAGTGATTATTCCTCAGTTTTTGATGGACGGTTGTATGAAATTAACCCTAATAACGGTGATATTAAAATAATTGGCGATACCGGATTTAGTGAATTGGCCTCATTAGCTTTCCATTCCGACGGTACATTATGGGCTTGGTCTAATAAAGGTTCAAAAGACGGAATTCAAGAACCTGGTTTGGTTTTAATTGACCCAGAAACTGCTAACAGTCAGTTAGTTTATCCAATGCCTGAGGGTTTGTTTGAGCAAAAAGGCGAAAGTGGTATTGAAGGATTGGCTTGGAGTAGCAATGGTTCAACCTTATATGCGAGTGAAGGCAGAAAACTTTGGCAATGGAATTGTGAAACTGGTTTTGAAATGAAATGTAATAATTTCCCTGGCAAAGAAGTTGAAGCTTTAGAAACTCTTTCTGATGGAATGTTATTGTTTTCTATTAATAATAATCAGATAGGCAATACTGCTTATGTTTACAATCCAGAAACATGTAATGTTGTCTACGAACGTTCTTTTAATACCTCAACTTCTTATAACGATATAGAGTCTTTAGTTTGGCCATTAAATTGTCAACTTGGAACTCCTATATCCGATGAAAAAGTTAATTTTGATGGTTTTGATGAATTTGAAGGTGGTCAAAAAGAAGTCTGCTTGACTGAACCACAATGGATAGAAGTTACTGGTAATGTGACGATACCTAATGGAAGTTTGGCATATTTAAAAACTAGTTGGGAAAGTTCTGAAGATATTACCGAGCAATGTACAACTTGTGGCAATTGTAGTCAGAAATGGCAAACTATTACCAACGTTAGCAACCAGTTTAAGATTAAAGCTTGGTGGCCTGGTTTGAGTGATACATCAGTTGTAACTAGTTATATAGTTGAATTGCATGATAAAGATCGTAATTTAATATCAACGAATGAAGTAACTTTAGTTGGAAGCCCTGATGCTTGTGGAACTGTTAAAAATGTTGAGCCTAGTGTAATTGAAAAACCAATAAAACCAATTGTAAAAGGTGTTGTGAAAAAGAAAAAATCTTCTACAAATAAGCCACCTATTGATCCAGCAATACCAAGTGTTGCTAACCTTAGAGATTACTTAGGTAACAGCATGTTACAACTCAATAATAATGGCAGCTTTACTATTCAATTTGAGGGTAAGGTTTACAGCTACAAATTTAAAGGAGGTTTACCAGCTTTGCCAAATAAATCTTTATCTGTAAGTGTAATTGATGATATTAATGATGATAGTTATCCAGATTATTTAGTTACTGAGCAACTAGCCAATGGAGCATCCAGAGAGTTTAAATTATTAAATCTTGGTGGAATTGAAGCTCAATCACCAACTGATGCAACAATTCCTGATAGAGTTACTATTGGTATAACACTAAACAGTAATTCATTAAATATTAGTAACGCTGGCATCATTACCATTGAGAATAAAGGACAACACCTCTATTCATTTAAAGGTGATACTCCTTTATTACCTCTATCTGGTGCATTAACAGTACTGTTGCAAAATGATATAAATGGTGACAAATATTCAGATTATCGAGTTATTGATGGTACTGGTAAAGAGTATAATTTTTTATATTTAGGCATGAATTAAATAATTGGGTACTGGGTGTGGTGGACTATTTTGAAAAATTTAGTACCTACCATGCCATTAAGTTAATATATGTTGGAGTTCAAAGAAAAGTTTTATTTTGAAATTGTAGAGACAAGGTATTGTCCCTACGTAACTATTTATATCAGGTCTAAATATTTATCTAGGTAATTCCGAACTACCCATCAAATATTGATCTACAGCTCTAGCAGCCTGACGACCTTCCCTAATCGCATATACAACCAAAGACTGGCCACGTCGCATATCACCAGCTGCAAACACCTTATCAATTGAAGTTTGGTAATTATCCATATTAGCTTGGACATTACCACGTCCATCTAAAATAACTCCAAGTTCTTCTAACATTCCAATATGTATTGGATGTATAAATCCCATTGCCAGTAAAACTAAATCAGCTTGTAATTCAAATTCACTATCAGGAACTTCTGACATTTGCCAACGACCACTATCATCTTTCTGCCAATCTATTTTGACTAAATTTATCTTTTTAACTTGGCCATTTTCGCCAGTAAAGGATTTGGTAGACACACTCCAGCTTTGTAAGCAACCTTCCTCATGAGAAGAAGAAGTACGTAATTTTTGTGGCCAATTAGGCCAAGTTAAACTTTTATCTTCTTTTTCTGGAGGTTTAGGCAACAGTTCCAGCTGCACCACCGAAGTTGCACCTTGTCGAATAGAAGTTCCAACGCAGTCAGAACCAGTATCACCACCACCAATAACCACTACACGTTTGCCATTAGCTGAGATAATTAGTTTTTCCTCAACTTCATCTCCAAACACTCGTTTGGTCTGTTGGGGCAGAAAATCCATCGCAAAATGAATTCCCTGTAATTCTCGCCCAGGTGTAGCAGTATCTAAATCACGTGGTTGTTCCGAACCTCCTGTCAAAACCACTGCATCAAATTGTTCTAACAATTGTTTCGATGGAATATTGGCTCCAATATGGCTATTTGGTTTAAATATTATACCTTCTGCCTGTAGCTGTGTCATTCGGCGGTCGATAATTTGTTTTTCCATTTTAAAATTAGGAATGCCATAACGCAATAAACCACCGATACGATCATTTTTTTCATATACAATTACTTCATGCCCAACCCGAGCTAATTGTTGAGCACAAGCCAATCCAGCTGGACCAGAACCAACAATAGCAACTCTTTTTCCAGTACGGTGTTCTGGAATTTGAGGTTTAATCCAACCTTTTTCCCAACCTTTGTCTACAATAGCACATTCAATAGTTTTAATAGTTACTGGACTATCATTTAAATTAAGGGTACAAGAGGCTTCACAAGGTGCGGGACAGATACGACCGGTAAATTCTGGAAAATTATTGGTACTATGCAAAATTTCTAAAGCTTCACGCCATTGATGTTTATAAACCAAATCATTCCATTCTGGGATAATGTTATTCACTGGACAGCCATTATGACAGTAAGGAATACCGCAATCCATACATCTAGCACCTTGTTGACTCAATTCTGTATCTGTCAGTGGTATAGAAAATTCTTGATAATGTTGAGTACGTTCAAAAACTGGTGCGTATTTACGATCTTGGCGTTCTATTTCCATGAATCCGGTAATTTTGCCCATACATTTAGTTTCCTATTTTAATCATGAAATTATTACTTCCTCATTTTCAAATTTAAGTAATTCATTTAATAACTTATATTACGCAATTCGGTAGTCCTAAACAAAGTAATGGTGTCACATAAAATAATATAAGCATTATAACAATACCTTTGCCACAAATACTTATAATTATTATGTAAATTATATAATTTATTAAAAAATTAGTCAATTTTCACTTTTGTAAATTAAGGATATTTGCGGTAATTATCGCTCCAAACTGAAATTAGTTTTCCTACCACCTTACTTAAATAGTGGATTAATAAGCAAATCTTGCGGCAACTTGATGAGTTTCTTGTTGTATTGTAATAAGTTCTGCATCAGTAAAATTAGGTTTATAATAAGAAGGAGGTTTAATGGTATCAGTATATTTTTGGATTATTGCTTGTTCTTCGGTTAAATTACAGTGGTTCATTAAAGCTTGCATAATTGCTTCCGGATCAGTACATAAATCTTCAAAACGAACTACCATAGATGCTGCTTGTAATTTTGGATTAGCTTCTAATCTATCTTTAACATAGCCATATATTCTGCTCCAATAACTAGCCCAAGCTTTTATATCTCTTTCTCCTAGAGTGGCTATCTCTTGACCATCAGTATTGATAGGTCGTACATCTAATCCAAATTCAAAATGCCCAATTCTTTGTAAATGTTTTAGTGCTTTGGGATTTTCTCTGCCTCCTTGACAAAATAGTTTATGTTGTTTAAGCAAAGAAGCAAGATGATTAATTGGATGGCGAATTGGGATTACAAACTTGGCATCTGGAAAAATTTTTAAAATATATTCCAATCGAGTTATATTATAGTTACCTTTGGCTAAATAACGATTGCCTTTGCGTAATAACAGTAATTTTCTCACATGATTTTTATAAAATGTTTCAAAGTTAGAATTTTCAGTATCTTGGTCTAAAATATTATTGATTATAGGATTATGTAGTTCTGGGAAAAAATTCATCCACAACGTTTCTTCCACAGCCTCTGGACTATCAGGAGTAACCAAAATTCCATCACGATGAGCTCGTTCTACTGGAGCTACTTTTTTTACCAACATACGATTCAGTAGCCAATTCCACCAATAAGGGGTATAAACCGGTGGAAAATCTTTATATTGTTGTGATACCAGTCCTTTATGGTGCGACAATATTTCCAATAGTATAGTAGTTCCAGAACGAGCTAAACCACTTACATAAATTGGTTGGATTATTTTTATTTGGTCAATATCTTCTTTTAAAACTTTAGATTCAAAGTTACCCAAAGATATCCACATACCTTTAGTTTTATCAATAAAGTTTCCGAATATGTCAACCCATTTTTGGACTTGGAAAATTTGTGTTTCTTTCATATTGTTGTTTATAAATTGTAAATTAATAAAATTTAAGTTGAGCCAATTGATATTACTTTAGCTATTTATCTAAAATATTACGTAACTATCTATCATGCCAATTTTAATTTTTTATAAATTTATCAAAAGGAATGAGAATTTAATAACTTCCAAAACTTGAATATCCAAATCTGGCAGGTTTAATTTCGGATTTTATTAAATTCTGATTCCTAAGGGAAAATTGAGAATCAAATATCTCGTCCATAAACATCTTCATAACGCACAATATCATCTTCCCCTAAGTAACTTCCTGATTGGATTTCAATTATTTCTAAAGGAATTTTGCCTTGGTTTTCTAAACGATGTTTGGTACCGATAGGAATATAAGTTGATTGATTTTCAGTTAGAACAAAAACTTCATCATTTTTAGTTATTTTGGCAGTACCTTTAACAATCACCCAATGTTCAGAACGATGATAGTGCATTTGCAAAGATAAGCTAGAACCCGGATTAACCGTAATTCGCTTAACCTGAAACCGTTCTTCAATATCAATCGTTTCATAATAACCCCAAGGACGATATGCTTTTCGATGTAATTCAGTCTCGCTACGCTTAGTGGCTTTCAATTGCGAAACAATCTGTTTAACATCCTGTACTTGATCCTTATTGGCTACTAATACCGCATCCGCAGTTTCTATAATGATTAAGTTTTCTACTCCTACAGCAGCTAACAAACGGTGTTCAGCTCGTAGATAACTATTAGTAACATTTTCTGTCAACACATCGCCTAAAGTAACATTACCGTTATTATCATGTTCACTGACTTCCCACAATGATGACCAAGCACCAACGTCATTCCAACCAGCATCCAATGGAATTAGCACAGCTGAATTAGTATGTTCCATTACCGCATAATCAATAGAATCGCTTGAACAAGATTTAAACGCCCCAGAATCCAAACGCAAAAATTTCTTATCTTCCAAAGCATTATCAATTGCCAACCGACAAGTGCCTAAAATTTCGGGAGCAAATTTCTCTAATTCTTGTAAATATTTAGCGGCTTTAAACATAAACATTCCGCTATTCCAATAATATTCACCAGATTCTAAATAATTTTTTGCGGTTGCCAAATCTGGTTTTTCGACAAAACTTTCTACTGATAAAGCCACTGTATTTTCTATAGAATCTGTAGCATTTATATAACCATAGCCAGTTTCTGGACTTTTCGGTATGATTCCAAAAGTAACCAAATAGTTAGCCTCAGCTAAAGATATACCAGTTTTAATGGTTTCACAGAATGTAGCGGTATCAGCAATCAAATGATCGGCTGGTAATACGATTAATATCGCTTCTGGGTCTCTAGCAAGGGCAGCAAAAGCAGCTACAGCTACAGCCGGAGCAGTATTACGTCCTTCTGGTTCTAAAATAATATTAGCTGGCTCAATACCAATATTATATAATTGTTCCGCCACTAAAAAGCGGTGTTTTTCATTACAGACTATTAATGGTTTGGCTTGTTCATCGAGACCAGCTAACCGTATAATAGTGTTTTGTAATAAAGTATTATCGCCAACCAGAGCCAATAATTGTTTAGGATAATGTTCGCGGGATAGAGGCCACAACCGGCTTCCTACCCCACCAGAAAGAATAACAGGAGTTAGCATCATAGGTGTTCGTGATAATAAATAACAATTAGAAAAGGTGAAATTTTGATAAAATAGCTAGTATCAAAACGAATAATCACCATTAATGAGATTAACATACTAGAAAAATTGAAACAATATTTTAATAAAATTATTCCAAAAATAGATATATCCCCATTTGAATTTGTAATTGATTTAACATACAGTTATTTAGAAGACACAACTCTCTAGAAACCATACGTAGGAATCTGAAAAATCTAACAAGTTGGGGAGAAGTTTTAAGGGTAGATTTCGTAAGGTCTAACTAACCACCAGTATCAAGTGTTGCGTACCCGGCGGAGCGTTATGCTATTATAGAGAACAGGATTTGCGAAATTGTACACAGAGAACTGGCCACAGGGAATACGCACATTCCAGAAGCTATGTCAGTGACCGCATCAAAATACATAAATATTTTTAAAATTAATATGTTATTTACAAGATGAATTTAAATTTTGCAAATATATATCTTAGAACTTAAAAAAATTTTTTTAGGAGATAAAAATTACAAAACTAAGTAGTGTTAAAATTAAATACTTAAGATGACTTATTGCCAAGTGGACCATTACTGTCAGATAATTTACCTATAAAAACAGCTACTTCTATCAAAAACCCTCCTAAGAAAATAGTTTTTTTTAGCCAGTAAGTGTAAATTATGACAATGAAATAGTGTTCCTAAGTGATATATTGTTTGACGCTTTGGTATATTGACCGAGAAGTTCAGCATCAATTTCTGGTAAGAATATTTAAGTTCATGTTATAATTTTAAGTTGAACCCAAATGATTATATCAAACAAGTTCAGAAAAATGTAACCTTTTCCAAATTGGAATCCAACTTGATTTAACTTTGGACTATAATTTCCATATATTTAAGTTCTATAAATATGAAACCAGCAAATAATGAGTCTAATGACTCGCAAGAACTTTACGCCAAACATGAAAAAGTTTATCCACGTATCATATTTGGATTTTTTTCTCGCTTAAAAGCTTTGAGCGGTGCTGCATTACTAGGAATTTATTACATATTTCCTTGGTTCCAATGGGGAGATAGACAAGCGGTATTATTTGATATACCAGCTCGCCAATTTCATATTTTTGGCATCACATTTTGGCCGCAAGATTTCATTTATTTAGCTTTTATTTTAATCCTAGCAGCCATTACGCTATTTTTCTTTACCACATTAGCTGGCAGATTATGGTGCGGATTCGCTTGTCCCCAAACTATTTGGACTGATGCTTTCTTATGGATGGAACGTTTGATTGAAGGAGATCGGCAGAAACAAATCAAACTTGCTAAAGCCCCAATGTCGATGCGGAAATTCCGGCTTATCGTAACTAAACAAACTCTGTGGCTAGTTTTTGCATTATTTACTGGTTTCACTTTCGTTGGTTACTTTACTCCCATACATGAATTGACTCAAGGAGTATTGACATTTAATCTTGGAGATTGGGAAACTTTTTGGATTTTGTTCTATGGTTTCGCTACTTATGGTAATGCCGGGTTTTTGCGAGAGCAGGTTTGCATGTACATGTGTCCGTATGCCCGCTTTCAAAGTGCTATGTTTGATCAAGATACTATGGTTATTGCTTATGATGAAAAGCGTGGCGAAAGTCGAGGTTCACGAAAACGAAATATTGATTATAAGCAGAAAGGTTTAGGCGATTGTATTAATTGTACAATGTGTGTCCAAGTTTGTCCGGTTGGGATCGATATTCGAGATGGTTTGCAATATCAATGTATTAGTTGTTCGGCTTGTATTGATGCGTGTGATGAAATCATGGATAAAATGAGTTATCCTAGAGGTTTGATCAGTTATACCACAGAAAACAATCTTAACGGCACTCCAACCCATGTATGGCGGCCACGTATTTTCGTTTATGGTGGAATTTTATTGGCGATATTTATCGGTGTAGGATTGTCTATAAGTAATCGTTCAATGGCTGAAATGGACGTAATTCGAGATCGCAATAGTTTATTCAAAGAACCTAAGATTGGTTTAGTGGAAAATGTATATCAACTCCGAATTATGAATTTAGATAGCCAACCACACAATTATGATTTAACTGTAACTGGTATTGAAGGTTTAAAATTAATCAAAGACCAAGATATTCAAATTGATAAGGGAAGTATAATTACGGTACCGATACGTTTAATGGCAGAGGCTAAAAATTTACCAAAACGCAGTACAACGATTACTTTCCATTTAACTGTAACTGATGACATGGAGTCGGTTATTACAGAAGAAGCTCGTTTTTTGGGGCCTATTATTCGTTAAGAGGTATGATATGAATTTTTTAACTAAACTGTTTGGTTCTAAATATGACAAGGCTATTCCTTATACATATCAAGCTGTTATTGAAGTAATTGAAGGTGATGATTCAGTACAAGTTTCATATATGGCAGATAAAATTTGTACTCTAACTAATTTTTTAAAAAAACGCCAGATAACTCCAGACACAGTAACGATTTATGAAGTTTTTAATGGGGAAGAAACCTTAATTTCCAAAGATTGTTACATGACAGAGGATGGTAGCTGGTTTTCTAAAACTATGTTATGTAACCCGATGACTAGTAGATATGGCGATGCTAAAACCGAACACAATTGTCAGTTTCGAGATCGTAATAATCGGGTCTGTGGGCCTTCTTAAATTGGATTGAAGATGATTATCATAACTTTGAAGTGTTAAATATTCCTATATTTGCACACCATTAAAACAATATTAGATAGTCCTAAATAATGTATTGATTACTTAAAAAACCTTTTAGGTTTCAAAACCTAGAAGGTTTAACACTAATTTATTTAGGACTACCCAATAATATATAGTACGTCCCATGCATTCCAAACCAATCTTGTAACAACTTAAGCTGTTAAATAATCAATAATTCTTTTATTATCCAATAGATAAAACTCTACTTCATTTTTAAAACCACTTAAGCAGAAAGGACAAATTTGACTATGTTTAGAATCTCTTATTTTCATTTCCATATCTATTTTTTCTAAATTCTGATATATATAGAAATATAAACCTTGCCACTGGATATAGTCAGATAATGTTGTAACCTTGCCTTTTGG
>DAOUSR010000133.1 GCA_030627125.1 Thioploca sp. | reverse complement strand
TCGTTGTCTCATGGTACGAGCGTTCAATACGATTTGTAAGACCAGTTTCTTTGTAAACATCATATGATTTCCAAAAGCATGTTCCCATGAAAGCTTGTTCTCATGAAAATTGGGAGTGGAGTTTCACCAATATTTCATAACGTTCACGGCCATGTTCCTTAGAACTATTCAATTCTTAGCGAGACAGCTATAAATTGCCCCCAACACGTCAATGCCATTAAGTTAAGGAAATTGGTTAGAGTAACCGCAAGGGATTACCCTTAGAAATAAAGATTGATGATGTATTAGTTCGTTCTATATTCTGAATTTAATTGGAACTAAGCTTAACGACTTGTCCTTGATAGCCTGGCATTCCACATTGTTTATCAAAATTTTCAATATCAGTAAGTAAATTTGCTTCCGGCCAAGACATCAATAAAGTCCCAACCGGTAAATGATATTTTTTAACCGTCCCATTCCATTTGCCTTGTTTAGAATGTAAACTAATTTTATCCCCGGATTTTAAATTTAATCTAATTAAATCTGCATCAGATATAAAAACTTCATGGCGTTTTAAACCGGTAAACATATCATCATCTGCAAACACGATACTATTAAATTGTTTGCCTCTTCTGGTAAGTAAATAAAATTCATCCGGGGCTAAAGAAGGTAACTCTGGAGAAGTTAAAGCGGCAAAATGAGCTTTACCATCAGAAGTTTTAAATTGATAATTCTCTCCCAAACGTTCTCCACCCCACTGTTTTTGATCACCTTTAGAATTCATTTTATCCACTCCTTGATAAGCTGGAATGATTTTGGAAATTTCTGCCCTAATTTCTGCAGTTGAAGCAAATTGTACTTTATCAGCTTGTTCTGGATCGACTAATTTAGCAATTTCAGTCAAAACTCGCCATTCATCTTTTGCTTCTGGAATTCTACGGCCAGGAATTTCTGGATTAAAAATAATTCTGCGTTCAGTACTAGTTTCAGTATTACCTCCAGCCATTTCATAACGAGTAGTTGCTGGTAACAATAATACTGTATCTTTTGGTTCTACCAACATTTGAGGATTTAATACCAAGTCGTGATGCACCCGCAAAGGAACGTTTTCAAGAGCTTTAATCACAAAATTTGTATCTGGAAGTACACCAAATAAATTACTTCCTATCAAGTAAAATACGTCTAATTCTCCTTTATGAGCTGCCCTAATCATATCGGTAACAATTTGGCCTTTTTCGTTTGGAACCTCAAATTTCCAATGTTCACTAAACTTACGAGCTTGTTCTTCATTTATTGGAATACCACCGGGGAATTGGTTTGGTACTGCTCCCATTTCTGCACCACCTTGCACACTAGATTGACCACGAAGTGCGACCATGCCTGTATTTGGTTTACCTATCATTCCACGTGACAAAGCTAAATTGGCAATTGCCCGAATATTTTCCACCCCATAAGAGTGCATGGTAATCCCCATTGACCAAAAGAAAATAGCTGTTTTAGCTTCTGCATAAATTTTGGCAAGTTCTAACATTGCTTCTTTAGAGCTACCAGATTGTTGTTCTAAAGTGGCAAAATCTTGTTGTTCTAAAGTTGTTACAGTTTCCTCCCAACCAGCTCCATGTTTTTGAATAAAATCCTTATCAACCCAATCATTTACAATCATGTATTTTAAAACACCATTCAAAAATGCAATATCTCCTCCAGCTTTAATTTGGAAAAAATTATCCATAATTTTCTTGCCAAAAATTGCTGTACTTATTGAAGAAGGTTGCCAAAATTTTTCCATACCCGGTTCTTTTACCGGATTAATTACTACTATTTTTGCTCCTTTCTTTTTAGCTTCTTCTATATATTTCATTGCTACTGGATTGTTGTTTGCTGGATTACAGCCTATAAATACCAACAAATCACTTCCAATCCAATCTTTATAACTACAAGTTGAAGCAGCATAGCCAATAGCTTGTTTTAAGGCCACTGTACTTGGAGCATGACAAATACGAGCAGAATTATCAATATTATTAGTACCCAAAAAACGCATCACTTTTTGAGCTACATAATAACTTTCATTTACTGCTCCTCGTGAAGTCATATAGAAGGCCAAACGTTTTTTATCTTCTATATTTTTTATGCGTTCAGCAATTAATTCTAACGCTTGTTGCCAAGAAATAGGGGTAAAACCTTTATCTCCTTTACGACGGATCATTGGTTCCGCTAAACGTCCTAAGTGGCGTAATGGTCTTTCAGTTTTATTTTTAAAAGGAGTTATATCTTGTAAAATTTTAGAATCAAGAGGAGGCATGGTATTCAGATGCAATAAATTTAGCCGAATCCAGCATAAATGAATTCCAGAAATAGTCCAATCCTTCATTCCATAGCTACCTAAAGCACAGCCATCACAAACTCCATCATTAAGAATTCGCCATGCAAAACCTAGTTGATTTTTACTTTTCCACATGGCACGAAAGGTATCTATATAAGGATTTAAAACTTTGTTAGTCATATTTTACTCCAATTATTATAAATTATACTTATTTTTCTTATCATTAATGATAGGTCTATATGTTACACAATCAATTAAAATCAACCTAACTAAAATTTAAATTCCATATCCTTCCTACAACCGTTCCTCTACCCAAACAGTCACACTCTGCAAAGCTGCTGGCAATTTATCCAACTCACTGCCACCACCTTGAGCCATATTTGGCCGACCACCACCTTTACCACCAACTTGAGTAGCAACATATTGCATTAGCTCACCAGCTTTAATTTTATCAATAAGATTAGGAGTTACCGCAGCAACTAAAGAAATTTTACCAGCTTTTACTCCAGCCAATAAAATTACACCAGTAGCCAATTTTATTTGATCAACAGTAGTACGTAGCTGTTTCATATCCACATTATCTAAAGATGCTACTAACAGTTTAATTCCTTTAATTTCAATTGCTTTACTTAATAAGTCATTACCTTGATTGCTGGCTAATTTGCTTTGTAAACTAGCAAGTTCTTTTTCCAAACCCCGATTTTGTTCCAATAATTGGCCAACTCGTTCCTCTACTGATTCTTGGTTAGTTTTTAGAGAGTTGCTAATATTCTGTAACGTTGTTTCAGCATTAGTAACCCAATCCAAAGCATAATTACCAGTGACCGCCTCAATCCGTCTTACACCAGCCGCAATCCCAGTTTCTGCCACAATTCTAAACAAACCAATATCACCAATTTGTTTGACATGAATACCACCACATAATTCAGTGGAAAACTCACCAATGGATAGAACTCTAACCTGTTCAGAATATTTCTCACCAAATAAAGCCATTGCTCCACTATTCATGGCAGCTTCTAAATCCATGACATCGGTTTGCACTGAAATATTTAACAAAATTTGCTGATTAACTATCCGTTCAATCTGAGTTAATTGGTTGCTAGTAATTGGTTCAAAATGAGCAAAATCAAACCGTAATCTTGCCATTGCCACTAAAGAACCTTTCTGTTTCACATGCTCACCTAAAACTTGTCTTAATGCAGCGTGAAGTAAGTGAGTTGCAGTGTGATTGCGGGCAGTAGCAAGGCGAGATTGAACATTAACTTGGGTTTGTAATTGCTCACCAATTTGAATCGTACCAGAAGACATTTTACCAATATGCACATGAGCTTGTCCCATTTTTTTAGTGTCATCTACTACAAACATTACATTGCAAGCAAATATTTGACCTTGATCACCAATTTGTCCACCTGATTCAGCATAAAACGGAGTTTGTTGTAAAATTATCTGTCCAGCTTGACCAGATTTAAGCATTTCCACTGCTTTACCATCATGAAAGATAGCTGTTACTAATCCAGTATCACTAATTAGTTCATAACCAATAAATTTACTTTCCAAATCAGTGTGTTGATTGGTTTGACTCATATCTAAATCAAATTGACTAGCTACACTACTCCGGGAACGTTGTTGAGCCATTTCAGCCTCAAAGCCATCCATATCAATATTTAAATCACGTTCTCTAGCAATATCGGCCGTTAAATCCGTAGGAAATCCGTAGGTATCATATAGTTTAAAAATAAGTTTACCAGAAAGAGTATTGTCGGTTAAATTAGCAATTTCCTGTTCTAATAATCCCATTCCTCGATCCAAAGTATCATCAAATCGTTCTTCTTCCTGTTTTAATATACGTGCTACTAATTCCTGATTTTTAGCTAATTCTGGATAGGCTGTTCCCATCTGCTGTTCTAAAAAGCTAACTAAATTATAAAAAAATGGTTCTCGTAAGCCCAATTTATGCCCATGTCGAATTGCTCTACGAATTATGCGGCGTAACACATACCCACGACCTTCATTAGCTGGTATAATTCCATCAATAATTAAAAAACTACACGCTCGAATATGGTCTGCTATAACCCGCAAGGAATTATTAGTTAAATCATCACAATTGGCTAAAGTGGCTATATCTTTAATTAAATTTTTAAATAAATCAATATCATAGTTATTATGAACCTTTTGTAACACAGCAGCTAATCGTTCTAGACCCATACCGGTGTCAACAGATGGTTTAGGTAAAGGAGTTATATTACCTTGGGTATCACGGTTAAATTGCATGAAAACTAAATTCCAGATTTCAATGTACCGATCTCCATCTGCTTCTGGAGTTCCTGGAGGACCACCAGCTATTTCCGAACCATGATCGTAAAATATTTCTGAACAAGGTCCACAAGGCCCCGTATCACCCATTGACCAAAAATTATCAGTTTCTCCACAACGGGAAAAACGGGCTGGATCAACTTGGATTTCCTGCAACCAAATATCAGCAGCTTCATCATCTTGTTCGTACACTGTAATCCAGAGTTTTTCTGCTGGTAATTTAACTACTTCGGTTAAAAATTCCCATGCAAATTGGATTGCCTCCCGTTTGAAATAGTCACCAAAACTGAAATTACCTAGCATTTCAAAAAAGGTATGATGACGAGCGGTATAACCAACATTTTCTAAGTCGTTATGTTTACCACCAGCTCGTACACAGCGTTGACAAGTAGTTGCTCTGATATAATTGCGTGGTTCAAGGCCTAAAAAGGTGTCTTTAAATTGCACCATGCCAGCATTGGTGAATAATAAAGTTGGATCGTTAGCTGGTACTAAAGGACTGCTAGGAACAATAGTATGACCTTTGGATGCAAAGTAGGCTAAAAATGCTTGGCGTAATTCGGAAACTGTCATAGTTATTAAAATTTAGTAGTTGTTAGTTAGATTGGAGGTATAATTATTTGGTATTTTCTTGAAATTATTGTATATTATTTTGTAGCATTTGGTATAAATCTATCTATAAATCCTTGGTATCTTCAATATTACCTTGTTTTGATTATTTAAAAAGCTATCAATTATATTGACATACTTTTTCTTAAATTATTTATACTATTAATTTCTTATAACTATGACTAGCTTCTAGTCTTTTATAGAACTTATGTTACGCAATACATTTAAAATGTAGGTTGGGTTAGACGCAGTCGTAACCCAACAATTTGAATGTTCAATATTGGATTTATTAAATTGGATTTATTAATTAGGTAAATATTTAACAGATATTTTATCCTTTAAAACAAATCGTAATCTATCAGCATAATTATCAATATCTTGCTGAGTACGCATTTCAGTAGCACAGATTAACAAACAATTACCAAGTTCTGGATAAAATTCAGTTAAATCGTAACCGCCCAAAATATTATACTGCATTAAACTAGGTAATACTTCAGCAACCGATTTTTCTAATTGCAAAACTATTTCATGGAAATAGCTACCAGTAAATACTTGTTTAACTCCAGCAATAGTTATCAATTTTTCAACTAATTTAGTAGTATTGTTATGGCAAGCAAGAGCAGTCTGTTCTAAACCTTTGGCACCTAAAAGAGCCATATGAATCGTAGCTGCTGTCACCATCAAACCTTGATTAGTACAAATATTTGAAGTAGCTCTGGAACGCCGAATATGTTGCTCACGAGCTTGTAAAGTTAAGGTATAACTAGGTTTATCATCTAAATCTACCGTTCTACCAACAATCCGTCCCGGCATCTGTCTAACTATCTTCTTCTTGCAACACATAAAACCAAAATAGGGTCCACCAGAAGACAGTGGAATGCCTAATGGTTGGCCTTCTCCACAGGCAATATCGGCTCCATTAGTTCCCCATTCCCCAGGTGGCGATAACACAGCCAGAATCAGTGGATTAACTAATCCTATGGTTAACATTCCCTGCGAACTCGCCCAATCAGTCAATTCGTCAACTGCTTCTAAATTACCGAAAAAATTAGGTTGAGGAATCACCAAAGCAGCAGATTCAGGCAAGTTTTCTAACGCCTCAATAGCAATCGTACCAGTTTTAGGATCAAAAGGTATATCAATTAAGGTAATATCCTGATTTTTAACAATAGTATGTACTACTTGACGATAAACTGGATGTACTGTAGTTGGCATCAAAATACATTTAGATTTTTTACTCAAACGTACTGCCATCAAAACTGCTTCAGCCAATGCCGAGGCTCCATCATATAAAGAAGCGTTGGCGGCTTCCATCGCAGTCAAATTGGCTATCATAGTTTGAAATTCATATAATAGCTGTAATGTACCTTGACTAGCCTCAGCCTGATAGGGAGTATAAGCTGAATAAAATTCACCTCGAGTAGCAATTTCCCAAACCGCCGCTGGAATATGATGCTCATAGGCTCCGGCTCCGACAAAACAGGTTGGAGTGCTATTTTGACTAGCTTGATGCTGGATTAATTTTCCAACTTCCATTTCAGTTAAAGCATGAGGAATTTTTTCTAAATTATCACAACGTAAATTAGCTGGGATTTCATCAAATAAATCTTCAATTTTATCCACGCCAATCGTATCTAGCATGGAGGTAATGTCATCTTGAGTATGGGGAATATAGGGCATAGGTATTTAATATGGTTTTAAGACTCTTAAACTGTAAAATAAATATTTGGTTTTAAACTATTTTTATCAACGACTAATGGATGAGCATCTATAGCTTTTAATAGTTGTGTTAATTTTATATTCGTTGGGTTTTATAGTTATAGGAAATAATTTAAAATGTTTGGCAGGTTGTTCCAAATGTAAACTACACGGATACTTGTTAAATTTTGTAATACTAAAATTGTATTTAAACGATTTCACAAAATCATTGGAATGCATAAGTCCTAATTTAGTTAGAATGGAGTCCAAATTTTAATTTCCAAAATAAATTTTGGACTCCTAGATAATTTTTAATCCTTAATTATTTCTGCATATTTATCATGACTTAATAAATTATCCAAACTTTCAGAAGGTTTAAGTTTAAATAACCAGCCATCTTGATAAGGACTTGTATTAACTACTTCTGGTGTATCAATCAATTCCTCATTAATTGCAGTAATTTCACCAGCAAGCGGACTAAAGATATCAGAAGCAGCTTTTACCGATTCCACAACCCCACAAATTTCTTCATGTTTTACTTTCTTACCAACTTCAGGTAATTCAATATAAACTAAATCACCCAATTCCTGTTGAGCATGTTCAGTAATGCCAATAGTAACAATACCGTCATCTCCTTCAGCTATCCATTCGTGAGATTCGGTATATTTTAAATTTTCTGGTATTTCACTCATTAATAATTTTCCTAATTTATAAATTCAGGTTAAATCTATACAAACTTTGCCATGTTGTATAAATGGAGGCTTAACTACTTTAGCCGATAATGTTTTATTGCGAATTCGTACCTTAACCTGCTCATATTTTCCCATTGGCAAACGGGCAAAAGCAATAGACCTTCCCAAAGTTGGAGAAAAACTGCCACTGGTAATATAGCCTTCTCCGCCATTTTCAGTGTAAATAGGTTGATGATCACGCAATATTCCTTTGTCTTGCAATACTATAGCTATCATTATGCGATGTTCAGCTACTTGAGCCTCCAAAGCTTTACGACCAATAAAATCTCTAGTTTGCGGATTCCAAGCTACAGTCCAGTTTAAACCAGCTTCCAAAGGGGAGCAATCTTCATCCATATCAGTTCCATACAAATTCATTCCGGCTTCAAGTCGTAGCGTATTCCTAGCTCCAAGCCCAATTGGATGTATACCATTCGATAATAAATTGCTCCATAAATCAGAAGCTTGATTGGCTGGTAATATAATTTCAAAGCCATCTTCACCAGTATAACCAGTACGAGCTATAAACCAGTCATTCCAAGTAGAATGAAAAGGTTTCAGAGATAAGGTTTCAGGTATTAAATCTTTAATTTTTTCCGATGCTTGTGGGCCTTGTATCGCAAGCATAGCCAAATCATCACGTTTTTGGACACTAACCGCAAACTCTTTGGCATGGTGCATAATCCAAGCGATATCTTTATCTTTAGTAGCAGCATTAACTACCATTCTAAACCGTTCATCATCTTGGTAATATACAATTAAATCATCAATAACCCCACCTTTTTCATTTAGCATACAGCTATAAAGAGCTTTGCCGATAGTTTTTAAACGTCCAACATCATTAGCCAATAAGTAACGTAAAAATTGTTTTACTTTTGCTCCGGTTAAGTCAATGGTGGCCATGTGTGAGACATCAAATACTCCGGCATCACGCCGCACTTGATGATGTTCTTCTATCTGTGAACCGTAATGCAAAGGCATTTCCCAACCGCCAAAATCAACTAATTTAGCGTTTGAGTTTACATGCTGATAATAGAGTGGTGTTTTTTTAAGCATTGAGGGTAATTATCGTTATTTAAAAGTCTTATACAACCTACTTATTAGATATAAATTATCTCATAAGCGAGATATACAATCAAGATAATATTTACTTACATATAGCAATTTTTAATTCTTAATTAAATTCGATATGAATATCAAGTTCTTAATTTGTATTGATATAATACATTAAATTGGGAAATATTATATATGTCCAGATATCCAATGTCTAATATTCTTATTCAAAATTAAATAATTTACTTGGAAAATACATAAGTTCTACGCTTTATAAAATATAAATAATTTAAGTAGATATGAAACAAGTTTCAATTATGAATTACATTTGATTCATGATAGTTACTAATTTTTTATTTATAATATAAGAATATTCTAATATATTAATATATTATATATATTTGCACTT
>DAOUSR010000141.1 GCA_030627125.1 Thioploca sp. | reverse complement strand
TTTAGAAAAAATAAAGATAGTAGTTATAGAATTGGTTATGCCTTTTCAGAAGATTTGAAAAATTGGACTAGGAATGATTCAGATGTAGGAATTGATCTTTCGGAAGAAGGCTGGGATGCAAATATGATGTGTTATCCTCATGTTTTTCGGTGTGATAATAAGGTATATATGCTATACAATGGTAATGAATTTGGACGATTTGGTTTTGGTCTTGCCATACTAGAAATTTAACTCATATCTTTTTTATAAGATGTTTATTTATTTTGATAATTACTATAAATATGAAAACCGAAAGAAATTACAATAAAGAATCAAAAGATACGATTGATCATAAATATGCTTATAATTTTGATTATGACGTGTTGCACCCATTCATGCTTAAGTCATTTGAACCTTTTTTTAGACCGGGAAACTTATTAGAATTAGGAAGTTTTAAAGGAAATTTTACTAAAAGATTCATCCCATATTTTGATGATATTACTTGTGTGGAAGCCTCGGATGAGGCAATTGCTATTGCAAAAAATGAATTGGGAAGCAAAGCCAAATTCGTACATTCGCTTTTCCAGACAGCAAAATTGCCAACTGTCTATGAAAATATTATTTTGACTCATGTCTTAGAACATATCGATGATCCGGTTTCAGTTCTAAAAAGAATTAATAATGAATGGCTTTCTGAAAATGGCAGGTTTTTCTTGGTTTGTCCAAATGCTAACGCACCTTCTAGGCAAATTGCAGTAAAAATGGGTTTGATTACGCATAATTCAGCTGTAACATCGGCAGAAGTAAATCATGGTCATCGAATAACATATACATTAGATACCTTGGAAAGAGATGCTGTTGCCGCCGGTTTAGAGGTTATTCATAGAACAGGTATTTTTTTTAAAGCATTAGCAAATTTTCAATGGGACAGATTACTAAACACAGATATTATTTCAAAAGAGTATTTAGAAGGTTGTTATAAGTTGGGGCAGCAATATCCAGATTTATGCTCGAGTATATTATTAGTGTGCGAAAAAGGTAAGTAAAAACGTAATTGTTCGATCCACAATTAAAAATATCCAAGAAAATTTTTGCTAAATTGAAAAAGATCTTGACGTTTACCAGCCGGGTAGAGTGTGCAACATGTTGTCCACTAAAATATTAACAATATTATTATTTTATCCTCGTAAATAGTCAGGCAAGATTAAAGCTTTACCCTGACTACCAATGATACTATTGTCACAAAACAATTTAGCTAACAATTATCATTACAAATAGCCAAATTCTGAATAAAATGATAACAATTTTCATCTGACAGCTATTTTCAAATCTATCTACCGACAAGCATATTGGTTGTAAAAAATGCAAATAAACCGAACTAGCAACTAAAATTGGAGCCGAATTAGAAGCTTCTGATTCAATAATCATTACCGGAATCGCTCCGTTAAATAAAGCCAACCAACAACAAATTAGCTTCTTTTCTAGCAGTAAATACCGCAAGGTACTACCGTCGTTCTTGTGACCGGCGTGGAAAGCGGAATAAAGGAATTTATGCAGGGTTAATTTTATTGGAGCAAGAAGTTAGCTTTTCAATCAAGGTGTTAAGACTGTTATCGATATGCAGAACGTACTAGATTAATGCAACAGTGCGTTATCAGAGAAAGTATAGCAGCGTGTAATAGTTAGTTGTGACGGTGAACGAATTAGATTACGTGAACGTGAAAAAAGGTCGTACCAGATATAAAGGTGCTTGGCGTGAACCTAAGTTACTGATAATATATTGTTTTGGAATCGGGAAAATACTAACAAAATGTTGATTCTACGTTCCTTCTATAAGGCTGGACGATGGAACATCTTAAAACAAATGGCTAACTCAGCTTTTGCGGCTTTACCTGTTTAACCAGAAAAATGGGAATGCGTCCAGCAGTCTCTTTTGATAATAAGCATCATCTGTATTTTTCAATGGTATATTGATTGATGAATTTATATTTTGATGTATTCTTTTCCTGTCCAACGACGTTTTTCTACCGTTTTCTCGTTATAAACTCTCTATTGCCTCCTTGCTGTTTTTGCAATCCTGTCTGATAAGCTAAATCGGATTGCATGAAAAATACTGAAAACGCACTCATTCCTGCATCCAACATACTGTATTTATGACCAAAACCTCTTCTGGAATATGGTAATGTTGAAAAACATTCTTGCAATTGTTTTATCATACTTGTTTGATTGAATGCTTCCATGACTTTTGTTTGCTTCAAAATGAAATGACATGCTAAATTATCCTCAATGTTTATATTATCTCGAATATTTTATATGATTTTTTTCTAAATTGAGAATTGCTGATTTTTTGTTCTAATATAATTTTTATTTTAATATTGTGTTATAATTAAATCATTTTATAGCCTTACTAACGAGAGAAGAATTATGGCTGATCGACGTTTACAAGTTTTTCATACTGTTGCCCGTTTATTAAGTTTTACCAAAGCTGCTGAAGCTTTACACATGACACAACCAGCAGTGACTTTTCAAGTTCGTCAACTAGAAGAATATTTTAATACTCGCTTATTTGATCGTACTCATAACCGTATTTCTCTTACTAAAATTGGAGAGCAAGTTTATAAAAATGCTGAAAAAATCTTTGAACAATATGCTATTATGGAAAATTCTGTTAAGGAAATGACCGGTGATATTGACGGAGTATTGCTGATTGGAGCAAGTATTACTATCGCAGAATATCTATTGCCAGTTTTATTAGGCGATTTTAAACAACGATACCCTGATGTACATATTCGTTTAACAGTGTCTAATACCGATGGCATAGTGTCATTAGTAGAAACTAATGCTATTGATCTTGGATTAGTAGAAGCTCCGGTAAATAATAAAAATTTGGCTGTTGAATTATGTCGTATGGATCAATTAGTTGCAATTGCCCAACCCAAACATCCTTTGACCAAACGTTCCGAAGTAACTACCAGTAAATTAGCAACTTATCCTTTAATTTTTCGTGAAGAAGGCTCAGGTACTAGAGAAGTAATTATTGAATATTTTAATCAAGCTGGAATGTCAATGGATGATTTGAATATTGTAATGGAATTGGGTAGTGTTGAAGCGATTAAAAGTGCAGTAGTATCTGGTATGGGTGTTTCCATTTTATCACGCTCTGCTATCCAAAAAGAATTACAATTAGGCTTGTTAAAAGAAGTTAAATTATCCTCTCCTTTGACAAGACCATTGTCTTTTGTGTATCAAAAACAAAAATTTAGATTAGTAGCAATCGAAGAATTACTAAATTTTGCTAAAAATTATTGCAATGCTCGTACTGATGTAAAATCCTAAACATATAATAAAATAGGAAATATTATGTTCAGTAACTGTCTATTATACAAAATAACTTTGAGTAATCTTGTATGCATACTCTGAATACTGCTTACCATGCTTAAGTCAGAACATTTACAAGCTATTTTTAACCAGTTATCATTAGAACAACAGCAAACTCTATTAGAATTTGCTGAATTTTTACTGTCTCGTATAATTGTAAAACCTGTGTTAGAAGTCAAACTGTTACCTCGTCCATCTAACGAATCGGTTATTGCAGCTATTAAGCGTTTAGTCAATAGTTATCCTATGCTTAATAAAGCCGTGATGTTGGACGAAACTTCCCGTTTAATGACTGAACATATAATGCAGGGACGTGATAAAATAGAAATTATTGATGAGCTAGAGAGTGTATTTCTAAATTATTACGAAAAGTTTACCAAGGAATCAACATGATAAAAGTCATAAAAAAGTGGTTTCACCGTTATTTTTCTGACCCTCAAGCAGTGTTATTAGCTATATTGTTATTGAGCAGTTTTACTGTTCTGATGACCATGAATCAGATGTTAGCACCAGTATTGGCAAGTGTGGTAATTGCTTATTTATTAGATGGAGTAATTAAAAGCTTTCAGCAAGTACATATTCCTCGTTTTCTTGCGGTTTTTGTGGTATATTCCACTTTTATTACCTTATTGATGTTTGTTATTATTGTATTGTTACCATTAGTATATTATCAATTAACTCAATTAATTCAAGAATTACCATCGATGGTGACCAAAGGCCATCAATTATTAAAGGATTTGCCAGGAAAGACTGAATTAGTCTCTGATGCTCAGGTAAATGAAATTATTCAATCTATCAATTTAAGAGTACAAGATATAGGCAATACCATATTATCTTATTCCTTGTCCACTATTACTGCGATAATAACTCTACTTATCTACTCCATTTTAGTACCTTTATTAGTATTTTTCTTCCTTAAAGATAAAGATAAAATTTTAAATTGGTTTATAGGATTTTTACCTAAAGATCATACCGTTGCTAAAAAAATTGGGTTAGAAATGGATGCTCAAATGGGTAATTATGTACGTGGTAAAGTATATGAAATATTCTTGGTTGGAACTTTCACTTATTTCCCATTTGCCTATTTAGGGTTAAATTTTGCTTCCTTGCTCGCTGTATTAGTGGGATTATCCGTAATTATTCCTTATGTTGGAGCAGTAATAATCACTATTCCAGTATTTTTAGTAGCATACTTTCAATGGGGAATAGGTACAGAATTTTTCTGGGTTATGGGAGCTTATTTTGTTATACAAGCCTTCGATGGTAATGTTTTAGTCCCTTTGCTATTTTCTGAAGCTGTCAATTTACATCCAGTAGCCATTATAGTATCAGTATTGGTGTTCGGAGGAATTTGGGGAATGTGGGGTATATTTTTTGCTATTCCATTAGCAACTTTAGTGAAAGCTTTATTATCAGCTTGGCCGCAAGTGTCACTTGAAGAAGAATGAAACGTAAAATTTCAGTAATTGGATTGGGTTATGTTGGCTTACCAGTCGCAGTAGCATTTGCAAAATTAGGCCAAGTAATTGGTTTTGATATTAATAAACAACGTATTGCTGAACTGAATGAAAGTTATGACCGCACTCAAGAGATTACTGCTGAAGAATTACAAAATTTAGCTGTTATTTTTACTTCTGAAGCTAAACAATTGCAACAAGCTGACTTCCATATTATCTCAGTTCCAACTCCAGTAGACGTAAATAATCAACCTAATTTATTGCCCGTTTTAAAAGCTTCCAAAACTGTTGGCACTCAATTGAAAATTAACGATATTGTAGTGTATGAATCTACAGTTTATCCTGGGGCAACTGAAGAAGTTTGCATACCTGTTTTAGAACAGCAATCAGGATTGGTTTGTGGAATTGATTTCAGCGTAGGCTATTCCCCAGAACGCATTAATCCCGGAGATAAACAACATAATTTTACTAATATAATAAAAGTTGTTTCTGGGTTTGATGACAAAACTTTAGAGATTGTTGCTAATACCTATAAATCGGTGGTGACAGCTGGCGTACATTATGCTCCTAGTATCAAGATTGCAGAAGCGGCTAAAATTATTGAAAATACGCAACGAGATATTAACATTGCGTTTATGAACGAGCTGGCCGTGATTTTTGATAGAATGAATATTGATACAGCCGATGTATTGGAAGCTGCTAATACTAAATGGAATTTTTTAAATTTCAAACCAGGGTTAGTGGGAGGACATTGCATCGGAATTGACCCTTATTATCTAGTTCATAAAGCCAAACAATTAGGTCACACTCCTAAAATAATTCCTGCCGCTCGAACTATTAATGATGACATGGGTGAATTTATCGCTCATAAAATATTAGAACATTTGCAAAATAATGGTTATTTAATTCCAGAATCAACCGTAACTATTTTAGGCCTAGCATTTAAAGAAAATGTCCCTGATTTACGTAATACTAGGATTATTGATATAGCTAACTCTTTAAAACAACATGGTATAACAGTACAAATACATGATCCATTAGTCGATGTTCAGGAAGTAATGTCTGAATATAAAATTTCATTAAATTCTAAACAAAACCTGCAAAAAGCCCAATGTATCGTATTGGCAGTTCCACATGAAGAATTTCTTCAAGCTGGTTGGCAATGGCTCCAAAGTTTATTGGCAAATGGTTGTGGAATCGTAATCGATATTAAGGGAGTATTATCACGTAATAACACACCTAAAAATATTATTTTATGGCGGTTATGATTCTAAAGTAGGTGTGACAAAGATATTTGAAATACACTACAAGATGTTGTGGATAATGCAATTTTTCACGAACAACTTTAGACATTCATAATTTTAGCGTTTCTTCCTATTCGTATCACTTAATTACTATTAGACAAAATCTATATTATTCCTGTAATAAATTGTATTTAAATAGTTTTATTAAGTACTAATTTTATTCAGGCGTAAATTCTATCATCGTTATAATGTGTCATTTCTTATTAAGATAATGCTATAATGATTGGAACAAGAAGTGCAAGCAGGTGTTATTAATTTTTGTTAAAGAGAGGTTGTCATGAAAATTATAGGTAAATTTTTAATATTTATTATAGGAATAACTAGTGCGGCTTTTTCAGTTGCAATCCAGACTGGAGATACTTTCTTCCAAAACGGTAATTTTCAACAGGCAATTAAAAGTTGGGAAAGTGAGCTTTCTCAGTTAGATGGTCAAGTATCCCAAAAAATTGATGTTTTAACTAGATTAGCTGCTGCCTATCAAGCAGTTGGTATGCATAGTAAAGTATTTAATGCACTTAGTGAAGCTATAGAACTTACTCAACAAACCAGTGATGTGGCTCGTAGTGCAATTGCTCTGAGCCAATTAAGTGATGCCTGGTTATCAATTGGTGATGCTGAGGAAGCATTGGTATTGGCAAATGATAGCCTTGCTGATGCCGAAGCAACGAAAAAACCAAGTATTTTAGCACGAGCAGCAAATAGTCAAGGCAATGCTTTAGCAATTTTAGAATATTATCCAGAGGCCATGGAAGCCTATAAAAATAGTATTTCATCTGCCAAACAAGCTGGAGATTTTACTTTAGCCACCAAAGCCGCTATCAATAAATTAAACGCTACTGTGTACGCAGAACCATTAGATAAAGCAATGGAAATTTTGCAAGAAACTTGGCAGCAATTGCAAAAATTACCAGATAACCGAGATAAAGCGGCTAATTTTATTTCTATGGGAACTATAGTTCTTGGATTGTTGCAGACTGATAAATTAATTCAAGAAGGCAAGCTATTAACGAAAGATTCATTAGACAATTCAAATAATTTACCGCAAACACTCAATAGTTCAGATAAAAAAACGGCATTACTAAACACTTATACAGCCTTTTTAAAAGCAGCAGAGATTGCAAAAAATTTGCAAGATAATCGTACTACTTCCGTTGCTTATGGACATTTAGGAGAGTTATACGAAATTGAGAAGCGTTATAGTGAAGCCTTGAGTTTTACTAGGCAAGCAATCTTTTTTGCTAAACAAGGCTCGTATCCACATATTTTATATCGTTGGTATTGGTTGCAAGGTCGTATTTTTAAAGCACAACAAGAACTCGATTTAGCTATAGATGCTTTTCGTTCGGCTTCTGATACATTGAAACCAATTCAACAAGTATTAGAAATTGGTTATCGACGTCTGCCGGGTAATTTTGCTAATGTAGTAAAACCAGTCCATTATGGATTAGCTGATTTACTGTTGCAAAAAGCTGCTATTACTAATGATGACCAAGCTAAACAAGATTTATTATTAGAAGCGGTAGAAAAAGCTGAGTTAGTTAAAATTGCTGAATTGCAAGAATATTTTCAAGATGAATGTGTGTCAGCGTTACAATCCAAAAATATTCGATTAGATCGTCTTGCACTGCCAAATATAGCAATATTGTATCCATTAGCTTTATCTGATCGATTAATTGTGTTAGTAAATATAGATGGTAAATTCTATCAAGTAGTTGTACCTGTTACCTCAGAAGAACTTAATAAAGTAGTTGGGGATTTTCGTTTAGGGTTACAAACTCGGCCTAACAATCGTTTTTTATATCAAGCTAAACAGCTTTATAATTGGTTAATACGTCCTATTGAATCTCATTTGACTAATGTTGATACCATAGTCGTAGTTCCAGATGGTAAGTTACGCATGATTCCTTTATCAACTTTGCATGATGGCAACCAGTTTTTAATAGAAAAATATGCTATGGCTCTAACTCCTGGTTTGCAATTAGTTGCTCCTCAATCTATTCAATGGAAAGAAAGTGAAATATTATTGGCAGGCTTATCTGAGGCAGTGCAAGGTTATCCGGCGTTACCTAACGTATCAAAGGAACTCAATAATATAAAAGCAACTACTAAAGGCAACATTGCTGGCAATAATATTATGTTAAATGCTGAATATTCGTTGGAGAATTTTAACAACAATTTAAAAAACAATGAATATTCCGTAATTCACTTAGCAACTCATGGCGAGTTTGATTCTGATCCAGAGCAGACTTATTTATTGACTTACGATAACAAAATGACGATGGATAAATTACAAAGTATCATTGGATTAGGACGTTTTCGGGATAAACCATTAGAACTGCTTACTTTAAGTGCTTGTAAAACTGCGGTTGGTGATGATCGGGCTGCTTTGGGATTAGCAGGAGTTGCTATAAAAGCTGGAGCTAGAAGTGCTGTTGCAACTTTATGGTTTGTAGATGATGAAGCAACTTCTATAGCAATTTCTGATTTTTATAAAGAGTTATTAAACAATACAGGAATCTCTAAAGCTAAAGCATTACAAAAGGCTCAGAAAAAATTGATTGCTCAAGAACGTTACTGGCATCCAGCTTACTGGGCACCATTTTTATTGATTGGTAATTGGTTGTAATTATGTATTGGTAAGGTTTAGAGCTAGATATGAATTAAGAGCTATTATTTTAAAAATCATGCAATTGTAATTTTAGAGATTTTTAATAGATAAATTTATAACTGATTGTTTTTAAAATATACA
>DAOUSR010000232.1 GCA_030627125.1 Thioploca sp. | reverse complement strand
ATGAGGACTCAATAAAATATGATACTTAAAGACCTGACAGGTTTTCAAAACCTGTCAGGTCTGCCTGAGAGTTTCGGCAATTATTAAATTCTGATTCCTTTAGGATGTAGCGGTAACTAAACTACATAGATTTTGGGTAGTCCTAAATAAAGTAGTGGTAATGATTTAAATCATAATAAAACCGATTTATTAGTTAAGTTAATCACTACTTTGTTTAGGGTTGCACTTTTTTTAATTAATGTTCTGTATGACAATATCTTCCAATAATATGAAAAATATCAACCAGTTTAAAGATTTAAAAGCAGATCTTATCACAGATTTATCTCATTTAGGGCTAATTAAAGTTACTGGTTCTGATGCTAAACAGTTTTTGCAAGGACAATCTACCAATGATATAAACAAAGTTGATGCGGAACATCACCAATTAAATGCGTTATGTAATCATAAAGGTCGAATTATTGTTAGTTTTCGAGTATTTAAACGTGAAGAAGCTTTCTATCTTTTATTACCACAAGAAAGTGTAGCTCCTACTTTAAAACGTTTGCGGATGTATGTCTTACGTTCTGCGGTACAACTTGAAGATGAAAGTGATAAATTAGTTCGCATCGGTATTAGTGGCACGAACAGTCAGAACATTGTGACAGATTGTTTATTCACACCTCCATCAGAAATTGATACTAGTATAACTAATAATTCAATTACCATATTACGAATTGCTGGGATCGTACCTCGTTATATAATTCTAAGCGAAACTGTGATAGACAATTTTCATAAGGTTATTAAAGTAGATAATCAAGTATGGCAATTATTAGATATAATGGCTGGCTTACCGATTATTGGTTTGGCAACAACAGAAGAATTTGTGCCGCAAATGATAAATTATCATAATATAAACGGTGTTAGTTTTAAAAAGGGTTGTTATACTGGTCAAGAAATTATTGCTCGGGTTCATTATCTAGGCAAATTAAAACGTAAGCTGTATCTTGCTAAAATAGATACTAATGCGCTCCCTAAAGCAGGAGATGACTTACAAGTAGATGGTGAAAAAGTTGGAAAAATAGTAAATTCTGCTCAACATCAGGCAGGAGGATTTTTTGTGTTGGCTAGTATTATCATCCAACATGTTGAAGCAGGTGATATTTATTGGCAAACAAATTTATTACAATTTATGGATAATCAAGCTTTATCTTAAATAGAACACCTACCATTAGGAGATATATTTATGCCATTATTAAATACTCCAGTCACATCTGAACATTTATATATATTAGCTCGTAATGATCAGCTTGAATCTGAAGCTTTGGAATACGCATTACGCAAAATTGGAGTTGTACCTGACAATTATGCTTGGCGAAGTTTTTTAGACCGCATGTTTTTACTGTTTGGTATCACCTTATTATCGGTAGGGATTATCTTTTTCTTTGCCTATAATTGGGATGATATGGGGAGATTTGCTAAATTTGGTTTATTAGAAGCTGGGATATTGCTGATGGCAGTGTTTGCCTCAATACGAGGACTAAAATATTTATCTAGCCAAGAAGCAGTATTAGCAGCATCCATATTATTAGGAGCTTTATTAGCAGTTTATGGTCAAACCTACCAAACTGGAGCAGATGTATTTGAACTATTTTTAATTTGGGCAATTTTAATCTTGCCTTGGGTGCTGGTAAATAAGTTTGCACCATTGTGGTTATTATGGCTAGTTTTACTAAATCTTAGCTTGGTTTTATTTTGGCATCAAGTAATCAATTCATTGAGCTATAAGATACCTATCGAATTGTTTTTAATGTTATTTTTGTTAAATGGTATAGCTTTGTTAGTTTGGGAGCTTAAGCGTGAGGTTGAATGGTTACAAGGTCAATGGTTAGGAATAACGTTATTTATTACGACTATGACATTATTAATCATACCCGCTTTAATTACTATCGTTGATTTAAATATTATTTGGCAAGATAATGAATTATTTGGATTAGCAACAATTTTATATGGATTTATGACTATTTTCAGCTTGTGGTACTATCGTTATCAAAGACATGATTTGCTGCTGTTAGCCATTTGTTTATTAGGAATTTTAGTTACATTTACCACTTGGGTTGGTGTATCGTTATCATTAGACGCAGTATTACTATTTTTGTTGTTAGCTATTTTGGTTATAGGTCAAGCAACTTTGGCAACCAAATGGTTATTGCAAGTTAAAAAAATTTGGCAGAGACATGATGCAACTAAATAATCTTATTGATGAATTGGTATTAAAAAAATTATTACCACCGAATACTGAACCTCAAATTAATGCAGTATTACAGCAAGAAGTAGAGGCAAATCCTTGGTTTATAACTACTTTAATAGGTATATCTGCATGGTTATCGGTAGTATTATTTTTAATTTTTATCTTCCTAAGCCATATAATTGATGACGCTAGTTCTGCCATTCTAGTAGGATTTATATTGTTGGTAGTAACTGTATTTCTGCAATATTTATATAAAAATAGATTGTTTATCAGTCAATTATCTTTAGCTCTAAATCTGACTGGACAAATATTGTTTATTGGTGGAATTGCTATTGCAGATGAAAATATAGTTGCTGCTGCACTTATGACCTGGTTTTTAGAAATTCTGCTTATTTTCATTTATAAAAATTCCATTTTACGTTTTTTAGCTGTATTAATAGCAACTGTGGCTGCTTTAGTAATGCTGTATGAATTTAGACTATATCAATGGATACATATTGTTATCATTCTATTAGCTGCTGGTTCTAGTTGGTACTGGTTAGCAGAATCTGACCATTTAACCGATAAAATGATGACATGGTTATATCAACCCTTAGGCTACGGATTTGTTATTGCATTACAAATGGTTCTGTTGTTGTCCATCTTACCAGATACACCTAACATTCCTAATATAACTTGGTGGTATTCAACTGTTGGCTTAACTATCATACTAATTATGTTGGAAATTTACTTGTTAGATGGATACGATATTCTCATGTCTGCCTCCCAGAGTTATGCTATCTTTATCAGCACTTTATTAGTTTGCATATTGCTGTATCAAAGCCCAGGAATTATCGCATCTATCATCATCTTAGTATTAGGTTTTCAACGTGGAAATCGAGTTTTAATGGGATTAGCGATTATATTTATGACTCTATTCATTGTGGCTTTTTACTATCATTTGAATATAACTCTATTAATGAAATCAATTACTTTAATAACTACTGGGATAGCATTATTAGGTTTGCGATTTGGATTTAAGTATATATATCCAGTGCCACAAGGAGAATGAAAATGCGACGTTTAATAATACTTGTGATGGCAGTTGTAATATTGGCGGCAGTGAATTTTGAAATTTATAAAAAAGAGCAATTATTAGCAAAAGGTTCTACAATTTTACTAGAATTAGCTCCAGTGGACCCGCGTTCTCTAATACAAGGTGATTATATGATCTTGCGGTATAAAATAGCTAGTTTAGCAGAAGTCGCAACAGCTGAAAAAGATGGTTTTTTAGTGTTAGCACTGGATGACAATCAAGTAGCTCGGTTTCTTAGAATTTACGATGGTGAAGATTTGCAACCAATTGAATTTTTGATACAATTTCGTAAGCGTGGGCGTGGCATTAATTTAGGAGCGGAATCATTTCTGTTCCAAGAAGGTCAGGCTCATGTTTATAGTAAGGCTCGTTATGGAGAGTTAAAAGTTATTAAAACTGGCAAGAGCGTACTTATTGGTTTACGTGATGAGAATTTTGAACCATTAAAACCAAATGATGATTAGTACGTTTTGGCTACACTATTGCTAATATGTATTGTGGAGATGAAAGCAAATGAATCCTTGATGAGATGTCGAATATCTCATTGTCAAAGTAATGAATTGTAGGGGCAATCCCTTGTGGTTGCCCTAATCTACGTAATGAATTGTAGGGGCAATCCCTTGTGGTTGCCCTAATCTACGT
>DAOUSR010000050.1 GCA_030627125.1 Thioploca sp. | reverse complement strand
TTGGGACTGCTCAACCAGGACTCTAGTTGCAATCTTTCTTGATTATCAACAGAGAGCGAATTACCTAAAAATGTATAACTTTGTCTAAGTTTTTAGGAGCAGAAAATGATAGATGATTTAATATCTTTGTTAAAGAAAATCTTTGGAAAAAAAGTAAATAGCAATATGAATAATCCAAACAACTTTAAAAATTTATTTCATATAGGAAATAACACAATAAATCAAGGAAGTAATAAGGATAATTTAAATAATTAATATTATGAATATAGAAAGTTTATTTACAATAAAATTATTAATTTTTTGAGCAACGTTCGCCAAGAAAATAAAAAAGGTGAATATTCTATTGGAATAAGTGCTGAAAAATTAGAAATGTTTTCAACATCAGTTATTGATGCTCAGCTTTATTTTGAATTTGATATAGTTGAATACATAAAAGAAATCAAAATAAAAAGTGAAAAAATATCTGCCACTAAAGCAAAAATTAGAATGGCACGTAATAAAGATAAAATATCTGAACTCGAAAGAGAATTGCTGGTTTTACAGATCTGGTTTTCAGAACAAATTGGCGAAGAGGTAAACAATAAATTTGAGAAATACCTTAAAGCCCCAAGTCCATAACGGGGATTTTTTGATTGTGTGGCATAATCAAGTTAGTAATTAGAGCGGCTGAAAGTCCGCCTCCAAGATTAAGTTAGAATTAATTTTACTCTGACCCCAATAATTCTGACCCCAATAATTCTGACCCCAATAATTCAACCTAGCGGCGGTTCAACCTAACAGTTAGGCTTCAGATGGTGAGTAGTTTATACTTCATTTTACAATTTATTAGACAGGAAGATATGAAAGCAAGAGCAGCAGTCGCTTGGGAAGCGAAAAAACCATTATCTATTGAGGAAATAGATGTATCAGGGCCAAAAGAAGGTGAGGTTTTATTAAAAACCATTGCATCAGGCGTTTGTCATACCGATGCTTTCACCTTATCTGGTGATGACCCTGAAGGATCATTTCCCTGCGTGCTAGGTCACGAAGGCGGATGTGAAGTTGTTGAGTTGGGAGCAGGGGTTAAAAATTTGAGTGTTGGCGACCATGTAATCCCACTTTACATTCCTGAATGTGGTGAGTGTGAATATTGTAAATCAACTGAAACAAATTTATGTCAATCAATTGCAGGTACAGTGTGGACAGGCTATATGCCCGATGGTACACGACGTTTTTCTCAAAATGGTAAAGATATATTCCATTACATGGGGTGTTCAACTTTTTCTGAATATACTGTCGTACCTGAAATTGCTTTGGCTAAAATCAATAAATCAGCTCCGCTTGATAAAGTTTGCCTGCTCGGTTGTGGCGTAACAACTGGTATTGGTGCTGTACTCAATACGGCAAAAGTAAAACCTGGTTCAACGGTTGCTGTATTTGGATTGGGTGGAATAGGATTATCCTGTATTCAAGGTGCTGTCATGGCGGGTGCCGACAGAATCATTGGTATTGATATTAATCCAGCTAAATTTGAATTTGCCAAACAGCTGGGGGCAACTCATTTTGTGAACCCAAGTGAGATAAATGGCTCTTTTGTGGAGTATATGCAGGACACTTTCAATGGTGGGCCAGATTATTCTTTTGAGTGTATTGGTAATACACATGTTATGCGAGATGCACTTGAATGCACGCATATGGGCTGGGGTGTTGCTACCGTTATTGGTGTTGCTGGAGCGGGACAAACGATTGAAACAAGACCTTTTAATCTAGTCGTCGGCAGAACCTGGAAAGGTACAGCTTTTGGTGGCGTGAAAGGTAGAACAGAACTACCCGGATATGTCGAACGCTACATGAATGGGCAAATCGAACTTGATTCATTAATCACACATACGATGCCACTTGAAGACATTAATACCGCCTTTGACCTGATGCATGAAGGCAAAAGCATTCGTTCAGTCATTATTTTTTAATCATGAAACAAATAGAATCCATAAAAGAATCTGACGGATACCTTAACCGCTACGTACATCATTCAAGCAGTTGCCATTGTGATATGACGTTTTCGGTTTATCTGCCTTCTCAAGTTAAAAGCGACAGAGTGCCTGCTTTATATTGGTTATCTGGTTTAACCTGTACTGATGACAACGCACGCACCAAAGCAGGAATGCAGCGTTACGCTAACGAACACGGTATTGCACTTGTTTTTCCAGATACCAGTCCACGTGGTACTGATGTTCCAGATGAAGCTGATCAATATGATTTAGGACAGGGTGCTGGGTTTTATGTTAATTCAATTCAAGCTCCTTGGAATAAACACTATCAGATGTATGATTATGTCACTCAGGAATTACCCAAACTTATTGAATCTGAATTACCAATAATACCCAATGTCAAATCAATATTTGGACACTCTATGGGTGGCCATGGTGCATTGATTTGTGCGCTTAAAAACCCCGATAATTATCGTTCGGTGTCTGCCTTTGCACCAATTTGCAATCCAATAGAATGCGGGTGGGGTCAAGGATGTTTTAATGCCTATTTGGGCAAAGATACAGAACTGTGGAAACAATATGATGCGACTGAACTTATAAAGTCAGGGGCTACGCTAAACAGTATTTTAATAGATCAGGGTACAGCTGATGAGTTTTATGATGAAGGACTGTTATTGCCTGAAAATTTCAAAACGGCTTGTCAAGAATCAGGCCAAGTGCTTTCGTTAAGAATGCAGGAAGGTTATGACCATAGTTATCATTTTATATCGAGCTTTGTGGGTGAGCATATTGCATATCATGCGAAAGCTCTTAGAGCCTAACAGCTGGTTCGGACACAAGCTGCAGTTGTGCCGCCTTGGTCGTTATCCTGATGAAACGTTCCACCCTACGCTTCTCCAAGTTGCTACAGTTGTACTAGCCGTAGGTTTTTTAAACCCAAGCCAGTTAGTAAAGTTAAACATAAATATAATCTCAATTATTGACATACTGTTATTAAGTATACTCCAATTATTTAAATAAATAATATAAATTCGTCAATTAGATAGCTGTTTCATTTTTTAAATACCCTTTTAGTAACGGTTCAAGCTGTTGATAATTTGCAAGCATTTTTTCAATTAGTTGCTCAGCATTTTCAGTGGAACCGGAACGTCCTAACTTTTCCAATTCTGTTGCCATTTGTGCCAATTGCATAGCACCAACAGTTGCACTATTAGATTTTATATTGTGGGAAATTTTAAATAAATCTTGGGGTTTTTTCTCTATATTAGCCTGATTTAGTTGTTTTAATTGCTGAGGCATTTTTTCCATATATATGTTTAATAGCTTATCCAGTATGTCGGTTTTTTCAGGTAAACCAATACGCCTCAATTCCTCTAACATATTGCTATCTAATAATTTTTTATTCTCAACTTCTGGTACTACAATCGGCAGCAAATTTTTAACCGGTGTACTAGCAAATTTATAATTAGGTAGCCATTTTTTCAAAACTTCATAGAGTGTCTGTTTCTTAAATGGTTTACTTATAAAGTCATTCATGCCTGTTGCTAGACAACTTTCTCGATATCCTTCCATAGCATTTGCAGTGACAGCAATAACTGGGATTGTTGGTTGTTTTGGATGCTTGCTTTCATATTCTCGAATACTGCGAGTAGCGTCAAAACCATCCATCTTCGGCATATGACAATCCATTAGTACAACATCGAACTCTTGTTTAATCAATGCCCCTAAAACTAAACTACCATCTTCGACAACCGTAACTTTAGCTCCTATGAGTTCCAACATATAAACTGCAACAGATTGATTTACTATATTATCTTCTGCCAACAGAACATTGATATCCAAATAATGTATATCTTCTGATTTTTTTGGAGCGTTTAGTGGAGTTGGAAGAGCGAAAGTCTTGTTAAATAGAATTGTAAACCAGAATATAGAACCGTTACCTAACTGACTTTCTATTCCAATTTCTCCACCCATCATTTGGACTAATTGTTTGGATATCGTCAGTCCTAAACCAGTTCCACCATATTTTCTAGTAGTAGAATCATCTGCTTGAATGAATGATTCAAATATTTTAGCTCGGATTGTTTGGGGTAGACCAATACCAGTATCACATATTTCAAAACGGATTAAAGTTTGATTTTCACATTCTTCAATTATCGCAGTATTGATAACTACCTGACCCTTTTCCGTAAACTTTATAGCATTAGAAATTAGATTACTTAAAATTTGGCGTAAACGTAAAGAGTCACCAATAACCATAGTAGGTAATTCTGGTGATATAACACAAGAAAAATTAATCGCTTTAGCCTTCGCTCGTTCAGCAAAAAATTCACTAACTTCTTTTAATATTTTATGTAGGTCAAAAGGAATATTTTCTAATTTTAAATGCCCGGCTTCAATTTTTGAAAAATCCAGAATTTCATTAATTATTTCTAATAAATTTTCGGCTGAAGTTTGGATTGTTAAGGCATATTTTTGCTGTATTGCTACTAATTCTGTACCTAATAATAATTCTGTCATTCCCATGATACCGTTCATAGGAGTACGAATTTCATGACTCATTTTAGCCAAAAACTCACTTTTTGCTTGGCTAGCAGACTCAGCTATATCTTTCGCTTTATTGGCATCATTGATTGCTAATTTGAGAGCAGTATTGGTGGTTGATAGCTCCATAGTACGTGCAGCAACTTGATGTTCGAGTTTTTCGTTATAGCTTGCGAGATGGTAATTGCTTTCCTCTATTTGAGCCAACATTGCATTAAAATGGTCAAATAGGCTACCAATTTCATCAGCATCATTTTTTACTACCCGTAAGCTATAGTCTTTGGTTTTTGAAACTTGCAACATCGTATCTGCCAAACTGATGATAGGAGTGGAAATAATTTGTTGGAGTTTAATTGAGAGAAGAAAAGCAACACCTATAGTTGCTCCCATGACAAAAAAAGCTATTTTGAGATACCACCAAATATTATCGTATAAACCATCCAGATTGGTGTGAATATCAATATATCCTATCAGGTCATTATCATAATAAAGCGGTTTGCTGAATTCTAAACTATTTAGTTGAAAATAATATTGTTGGCTAGATAGATTTTCCCAATCATGTTCTATATAATTAGAAAATGTTCCTTGCTGAGAAATATATTTTGCCAATGGTTCTGACTCATCTACTTGATATAAAAAAGCACTCAAAATTGCTGGATCAGTGTGTAGGGTGGAAAGTAATCTCTGGGCTGAATCAGAGTCACCAAGAACCAGTGATGGAGCAACATTATCTTCTATCAAACTAGCAATAATTGCAATCCGTTCAACTAAGGCTCGTCGAAACGAAAATATTTCTGTGGTCACATATGCCAACGAAGCCATCAATAATGCCATAGTGCTAACTATCGTAATAATATATTTAAGTTTATGACTAATTGGTAGATTACTAAAATAGCTTTTCATATATGCACGTTATTAAGGATTATCAATTTGGTTATTTTTATATTTTATACTTCTAGCTAATCTAAGTAGTTGAGCACTGATAACCAAATTTACTGACTTAGTTGCATCCAGATTGATAGTAAATCTTACCCGTTTTTTAACTTGAATTAATCCAATCATACCGCCTTGCAATACAAAATTGGGTAAATCACTGATCGTTAATATGGGTTTTTTATCCAATGCAGCTAAAATAGCTGGTAGTGATTCCTTTACAGATGAGCTTATATATAGAGTTTGACAATTTGATAATGCTTGAATATCATAAGAATTTGCCAGATTTTTCAGAACCTTAATTTGTACCGTCCGTCCTCTAATTTGACGTTGTTCAAAGGTTTTTAGTTCATCCAAAAATATTACTTTACCACTCACACAGATATTAAATTTTTCATTAGAAAATTCGGGCCAATCAATAAATTTACTTAAATTATATAGTACACCAGCTTTTTTTAGTTTAGTATCATTGTTAGCATATGCTTCAGAAAAAATAACGCTAAAACATATAAGCAATAAGATACCTTTAACAAAATATCGTAGTTGGCCTTTGTACATAATATTCAAAATATTTTAGGGAATGATTTCAATAAAAGGAGAAATAATACAGATTCGGCGACGTGGGTCTTTATTCTTATAAGAGAACTCGGTGCGTTTTTTATTCGGAATTTTCTCACCTAATCCATTAATTTCTGTAGTTATTTCAATTTGGTAAGTATCTGGTAATTGCTGTTGCATATATTGCACAACATATTGACTCAAGGTGGAAGCCCGAAATTCAGATAACATTTGATTATACTGTTTACGTCTTTTGCTTGAATTACTCTCTATTGCTTGGGGAATAGCTTTGATGAGTTCTTGTTCGAGATTACTACCAACAATAATATCGGTTTCATCAGTATAGCCAGTTGTTTTTAGCATAACTTTAATTGGTTTGTTAGGGTATTTTACTGCCATTTCCTTAATAGATAAAACAATTTTATCCGCTAATCCAGCAATCTTGTTTTTACCTTTTTTGGCCAAATGTTTGAGTTTATATGTACCCAATGGAAAGGAAACATCAGTTTGCAAGGTTAAATCGGAAAAACGCTCCATATTTTCATTAATAATATTAATTTTAAAGATATAAGCTTGGAGTTTTTCTGAGCTAAATTTATTCGGGTCTGATTTAACCGTTTCAGTATATTCAAGAATACTGTCCAGTGCAGAAATAGAATTTTGTAAAATACTTTCTGGGTTAGCTTTTATTTTCTCATTGACCCTACTTATTGTTAGTTGAGTATCTTTTTGCAATTTAAGAATATTTTTTTCGGCTTTGGTACTCAAACCACTACAAGAAAAAAGTACCATAGATAAAATTAGCAACGATAGTATTTTACTTATCTTAAGAAGATTGAATTTCATGATAAAAGTTCCTTTGGGAAATTATTAATTAGATTTCAATTGCTGTTGTTTCTTCAACAAGATTCTGAATTCAAGCACTTTTTTTCTAAATAACAGTTCATTTTTAAAATCTGTCAAATGAGCATCCATTTTTTCGAGATTTTTTTTCATTTTCTCAGAAATAGTTTGAATACTTAAATATTTTTGCCTTTCTTCTTCAAAGTAATAAATTATTTCAGTAATGGCCGGAATAATCTCTGCGTCAATATGACGTTTCTCTTCTAACTGAGTCAGATCATGATAATCACTCAACGCCGCAAACAATTCATATGGTACATCAAATTCAGCAACAGATTGCTCAGAATTCTGAATTTCCTGAGGGAGTGCTAGCAATGGGTAAAAAGTTATAGGGATAGTTATCAGTAAACTGAGCAAATATCCAAAAAATACAATATCTAATTTCATATAGAATATTCTGTTAATGTTTAGACTATAGTTCTGATTTAATGGTATGTTACTACAAATTCTTAAAATATAGAAATATTGTAACTTAATTAAGCTTTCAATAGTTTGGACAGTTTTGAGTAAGTGGATTAAATAGAGAATAAAATCTGTGAGATAATAAAATTATCAACAAATGGCTTTGATGCTCTTTGTAACTTTGGGGTTGTCAATATGTAAAATTGTCCGATGTTCGTAACATCAGTTAGTTAATTCAATTCGTAGACTATTGGGAGATTAAATTGCCATTGGTTACGTTTTATTGTTTTAGGAAATGGTAGTAAACCAGAAATAGATTGAATGGTTTTTTTAGCGGCGGTGTCTAAAATACTATAGCCTGAGCCATGAACTATTTTAATCTTATTAATTTTTCCATTGGCTAAAATGACAAAAGATACTTTAACCTTACCTTCAATGCCTCTACGTTTTGCCATTCTAGGATACTGTTTATGTTGATTAATTGCTTTTTGTAATTTTCTTTTATAAGCAGTTTCTAATAATGTATCATTAGTAGCCTTAACTGGTTTATTGACAGGTGGGATAATTTTTTGGGGAGTACTTACCCGTTTAGTTGGTTTACTCGGCTGACTGACAGTTACCAGTTTAGCTATTTTTGCTTTAACTGGTTGAATTATATTTACTAATTTAGGTTTGGATTTAATTGACTGAGTTACATTCACTAATTTAGGTTTGGATTTAATTGACTGAGTTACATTCACTAATTTAGGTTTGGATTTAATTGACTGAGTTACATTCACTTGTTTAGGTATTTTTAATTTAATCGGTTGATTTGGCTTATAAGTTAATTTTTTAAATTTTTTCTTAGGAATTTTCTTTAAAGCTATTAATTTAGGAGCTGGGATTGAAATTTTATCAAACTTTGGTGCCAAATCGTTATTATATATTGCCAAAACTGGTAAAGGCTCAACCGGAACTGTTATAAACATGTCTAGTTTCAAGGGTAAACTCTTCTCCTTAACCTCAAAACTATTTTGCCAAATTAGAGCTAACAAAGCCAAATGTATCAAAGCTGATAATGTAAAACCAATAAAATTTCCCATAGAATTCCTCAGTCGAATAAATAACATTTATACAGTTTAATTGTATGATATTTATAGTTCATTAAGAATTGCTATACTTAGTCATAATGGCTAGTTTATCTAATTGATATTTCTTCAATAAATCCACTATTACCACAAAATTTTCAAATAAAACCGCTTTATCTACCCGCAATATAATAGCTGTGGTTCGGTCTAATTTTGCTAAGTTAAGTTCTAATTGGTGCAGATTTATCGGTTGTTCCTCAAAATAAAAACTTTGCTGGGCATCTATGGTTATTTCTATTGCTTTTTCACTGGAGATAGATTCGCTGTTTTCTGCTTGGGGTAAATTGATTTTAATAATATCTTGGGCAATAAAAGTTGCTGTCATTAATACGATAGCCAACAAGACCAACATAATATCTATGAAAGGAATAACATTTATTTGCTCAAATTTTTTCATATTGCCATTTTGCGGTTAAAACTTCCACTTTGCGTAATAAACCATTATAGAAAATAATACTTGGAATTGCTACTACCAAACCAGCAGCCGTTGCTTTCAGAGCTAAAGCTAAACCTAGCATGATATTACTAGCGTCAATATTGTTGGCTTGGCTAAGGTCGTAAAAAGTGATTAAAATCCCTAAAACCGTACCCAACAAGCCAACATATGGAGCATTAGCACCGATAATAGCAATAGCAGTTAAGTTGTTAGTTAAATTGATTTTTAATTCTTCAATATGGGCGAATTTTTCCAGCTTCACCGTTAAGTAATAAATATAACGTTCAATACTAAAAAACACCATTAAAAAACTCATACAACCTAATATCCCAAAAATACCATAATCGAGATATTCTTTTAATAATTCCATTTGAGGTAATCCTGAACTAATGTTAAAATAAAAGCCATAAAGGGCAATCATAAAGGGCAATCATAAAGGGCAAGGGATTTCCCCTACATAATATTTTGTAGGGATTACCCTAACCACATAATGATTGACTGGAATGGAAACATTCCTAAAAATCCTCCCAACCATCGTGATGGTGTTCATACTGATTATTAGTAATTTTTGGTTTATCAACACGTTTGTTAATTTGCTGTGGAGGAATTGGTGAATAAATCTCGCTCATATTAAAAAAAGCTACTTGTTGTTCAAGATTTTTAGCTTGTTCTTTCATCGACTCACTAGCAGCAGCAGCTTCTTCTACTAAAGCAGCATTTTGTTGAATCATTTCGTCCATTTGCAATACCGCTTTATTGACTTGATTGATACCACTAGATTGTTCCTGACTAGCTGCGGCAATTTCTACAATAATATCACTCACTTTTTTCACCGCCACAACTATCTCTTCCAAGGTTTCTCCAGACCTGTTAGCCAGATTAGTCCCTTCTTCTGCTTTCATTACACTATCTTGGATTAGTTCCTTAATTTCCTTAGCTGCTAAAGCACTACGTTGAGCTAAAGTACGAACTTCGGACGCAACTACCGCAAAGCCTCGACCCTGCTCACCAGCACGAGCCGCTTCAACTGCTGCATTAAGTGCTAATAAATTAGTTTGGAAAGCAATTTCGTTAATAACTTCTATTATATCAGTAATTTTCTTACTACTAGTATTAATTTCAGTCATTGCATTTATAGTAATACCTACAATCTCGCCACCTTTTTCCGCACAATTCTTAGCACTAATCGCCAATTGACTGGCATGGTTGGCATTATCCGCACTTTGTTGTACCGTGCTGGTCATTTGTTCCATACTAGCAGAAGTTTGTTCCAAAGAAGCAGCTTGCTGTTCAGTACGTTGACTGAGACTCATGTTACCTTGAGATATTTCGTCGGCAGCATTAGCTACAATTTGTGATGAGTGAGAAATTTGCTGCATAATCTTGGTTAAACGTGCTACCGTGGAATTCGCATCATTTTTTAACTTGCCAAAGGTGCCTTTATAATCATTATCAATAGTTTGGTTTAGATTGCCATGAGCTAAAGCGGATAATAATTCCATTATATCTTCAAACATATTCTGATTTATTACTATAATTTGATTGATATTTTGGCTTATGGTTTTAAAAAATCCGGTTTTATTTTCCAGCTCAATTCTTTCTTCTAAATTCCCTTCGGAAATGGCCTCAATTACTTTATTAATATCCCGTTCTAAATGTTCTCTGAGTTGGGTTTGCATATCAGCAAAGGCTTGTAATAATTGGCCAATTTCATCCTTGCTAGTAATTTTAATTTCGCTATCCAAATTACCCACAGAAATAGCATTAGAAACTTCTATTAGGTGAGCCAATGGATATTTAATATTATGCGTGACTAACCAAGCAATAGTTATGATTACAGCTAATGCAATAAATGCGGTTATAATTAACAACCATTTAAGCTTATTTATCGCTACAAAAGCTTCTGTTTTATCGATTTCAGTTAATAAAGCCCAAGTTATTTTATCGCTTACGATTACCGGAGTATAAGCTGTGAGAACTAAAGTATTAATATCATGATATTCTGGAATGATTGTAATGCCAGTTTTACCAGATAATGCTGCGTTCACAGTTTCATTGTCAATTGCATTAATCTTGGGATTAGCAAAAGAAGCTTTGATCGAAAAATGTTCGTTATCATGATAAGAATTGGAACGCATGAGTTTATCGCTACCCACTAAATACGATTCGCCAGTTTCGCCTAAACCAGCTCTTTGTTGGACAATTTTATTCATAGTAATATCGTTTAACTGGGCAACTACAATCATTTCAATAATGCCATTGACTATTAAGGGTTGGCCAATAAAAGCAGTTGGTTCGCCTGCACTAGGAATATAAGGAGCATAATCAGTAATGCCAAACTGCTCAGTTTTCAATATTTCTAGCACTAGTTCGCCTAAGCTAGAATCAGCGTATTTACCATTGATAATGTTAGTTTTATAGTCAGGTTTATGTGCAACGCTATAAAATATTTTACCTTGAGGATGAATCAATAATAAATCTTGATAACCGTATTCAGCGATATATTGAGTAAAGAAATTTTCATGTTCTTCGCTACGAGTAATACCAAAATATTCTTCCAAACTCATAGTAACAACGATAATCCAGTTTAAATTGGGAATTTCCAACGGGGCATAACTAGTTATTTCTACTGCTCCAGCACTACCAATTTTAATTTTAGCCTCTGATTTACCAGCAAATGCCTTATTTACATCTGCTCCAATTTTTTCCGAACCAATGGAATTTTCTTTACCTTTAACTGTTCTTTCACTTCGATAGCTGGTATGTCCATTTTGCTTGCCAACCAAATAAGCCTCTCCAGTTATACCAATTTTTTTCTGTACAATGGCATTTAAGGCATCAAAGGTTACAGATACAATTAAAACTCCAATAGTTTTAGCTTCAGCTGAGCGAATTGGAGATGCAAAAAATAAGAGTGGGACTCCAGTAGAAAAATCTTGGATAGTAATCCCCTTAAGACCATGTTGAAAAGCATTAGCTAAAGGATTAGTTTTAAATTTATCAGCTAATAAGCTTTTACCGGAGTTCTCGGAAGATGTGCTATAAATTACATGACCATCTTTTGCCACTAAGACAACATCATGATAATCATATTCAGCTTTAAGCTTGTTGATTTCGATTGTAAATTCTTCTTCTGGTTCAGAATCATCATGGCTATCAACAACATTGGCACCACGAGCTTCACCATCAATATGATTATGTTCTTCATCAAGTTTATGAATAGTGTGTGAAGTTAATAATGTAAGAGAAGCAAAAGATATGTTATGTAAATAGTCTCGAAAATATTCTTCGATTTGTAGCTTTCTGGTTTCCCGTATAGATTGCAACTTTTGAAACGCATTAATTCTAAAAATATCCACAGTATCTAACAAAATGTGCATATCATGTTTACGTTCGGTAAAAAACTCTTCTATCTGGATTTTTTTATTGGTACGGCTACTTTCTAATTGGCTAAAAGCCGCTTTGGCAAGTGCATCGTGACTATTCATCATAAATATTGTGCCAGAGACAATAAAAATTAGAGCGATGATTAAAAAAGCTAGTGATAATTTAGTATTTATTTTCATAATGTTAATATTAAAAATATATTACAAGTTAAATTTTAAGGTATATTTTAGTTCATTAAGCATTCAAAATTAAGAATTGTTATTTATATTTTAGCAACTCGCAGTGGTAAATGTTGGCCACCACCAGGTTTATAACCATTATTTAAACTATTCCAAGTATAATCTTGAGCTTTAGATACTGCGGTTATAATATCATTACCTTGTGCGATATATCCAGCCAAACTAGAAGCAAATGTACAACCAGAGCCATGATAACTATATGGCAAACGTTTCCAAGTCCACGATTGCTTTCCATATAAAGTATTAATCACCATTGCTGTTGCTTCGTGAGTACCAGTAATACAAACGTCTTTACAACCATATTCAATTAATTTTTGGGCCGCAACTTCAAGTTCATCTTTACCAGTTAAAGTACGAGCTTCCAGACTGTTTGGAGTAATTATCGTAGTTAATGGCAAAATTTTAGCGATAATTGCAGCACATATATTTTTTTGCGTTAAGGATTGTCCATTGCCAGATGATAATACTGGGTCGAGTATAACTGGCAAATTTGGGTAGTTAATTAAGACTGATTGCACCGCTTCTACAATTTCTACATTACCAAGTAAACCTATCTTACATGCGACAATCGGCATATCTTGTAAAATAGTGTCAGCTTGACTAGCAACTAAATCTCCAGCTAATGGCAAACTTGCTAGTACTTTAGAAGTATTTTGAGTAGTGATACATGTTACAACTGGTGCGGTATGGCAGCCGTGTTGAGCAAGCGTTTGAATGTCTGCACATAAACCAGCTCCACCAGAAGGATCATTGCCAGCAATAACTAGTACGGTAGGAGGATAATTCATATAATTTTAACCTATTTATCGGAACGTAAAAAAACTCAACGAAATTGTTTAAATTCCCCCAATCCAACATTTGGAATTTCATAAGAAGTTATCCAATCACATTGAATTCTGTATTCTAACTGTGCCATAATATATTTTTTTAAATTAATTTTTAATCATCAATGTTAATTTTAGGAGTATTTAATGAAATATATTGTTAGTGTATTATTTTTGTTATTGTCAGTCCAAGGGTATTGTGATGAAATTCATAAACATGATACTACAACATCATCTAAATCAGTAGTTATGCAAAATACTACAACATCATCTAAATCAGTAGTTATGCAAACTAATCTTGGAACTATTGTTATTGAATTGAACGCTGAAAAAGCCCCTAAAACTGTTAAAAACTTTCTGCATTATGTCGACGAAGGTTTTTATAACGGCACAATTTTTCACCGAGTCATTGGTAACTTTATGATTCAAGGTGGCGGTTTTAATAAAAGCTATGAAGAAAAAAAAGCTCATGATCCAATCCATAATGAAGCTGACAATGGTTTAAAAAATGTATTAGGTACGGTTGCCATGGCACGTACTAATGATCCTCATTCTGCCACTGCTCAATTTTTCATCAATGTGGTGGATAACTCGTTCTTAGATTTTACCAATAAAACAATTAGAGGTTGGGGATATGCTGTATTTGGCAAAATTACTGAAGGCTTAGATGTAATGGATAAAATCAAACAAGTCAAAACAGGTCGTGGTGGTCCATTTCCTACTGATGTTCCACAAACTCCTGTAATTATCGAAAAGATGACGGTAAAACCTTAAAGAAATTAGTTTGAGTTTTAGCATTTCCCATGAAAACAGCAATCTATAAAGTTAAGATTCTAGTTTTCACGGGAATTACATATAAAGACTTTTTATTTGATGGTGGATAAAAAATGGCGAGGAGGACTATTAAAACAAGTAACGGTAAAAAATATTCAGGTTCTGTTTCTAATTTCATAGATTGTGGAGAATATATCGAATACCAAAAGAACTTTTTTACTATTGAGAAAATTTATAAAAAATTAATAGTATATGAATCAGACACTTCAATTTTTACTTTGGTAGCAGTTTTAACTTTTACATTCATGCTTACAACTTTAGCTATATTAGGTTGGCTAAAAATACCTAAATTTTATAATAATAGTTTAGAATTAGCCAAAGTGGAGAAACTTATTGAGCAGCCTTCCATTGACTTATTAACAGAATACCTAAATCAATATCAAGCTAATAAATCTAAAACTAGCTATGTAGAACAGGTTAAATCTGAGATAGAAAAAAGATGTTACAAACTTGAATCTAATCTAAAACTTAGAAAAAACAATCATGGTTATATTAATAATAATTTAAAAGACTCATATAAATCATCTTGTCCAGAAGTTATTAAAAAATTCTAACTTTCATCAATCCCTTCAAGCAATTGCTTTAATAACCAATTAATCTCTTCTGGAGTTAAAAAATTCTGCCAAGGTGGCATAGCAGTTTCCATCCGCCCATAGAATATAGTATTAAACAGTAATTCCTTGGGTTTAGTTGCTAGGACTTCGGGTAATAAAGGCGGTCCTAAACCACCCTTTAGCGTCATACCATGACAAGCTCCACAATCATGCTTCAGTAAATATAATAGTTCAGTTTGACGTTCAGATGCAGGTTCTTTAGCACAAACATTTGCTTGTAATGCTAATAGTAGAAAAATAGTTATTATTTTCATGTTGGTTAACACAATTAGTTAGATAATTTGTAATTACATGGTAATCTAAAAATTTCAAGAAAGTCTGAATCATAAATATTATTTAACAACAGTTAATATACAATATTTGACTAAGACTATTCCAAAAACACTTTAAAATTGGTCTAATCCAGCAAAATTCAAAGTGGCAAAATAATCATCAATAGTTTCTGCTCTACGGATTTCCATTATTTCACCGTTTTCTCGCAACAGTAATTCAGCAGAGCGTAATTTACCATTGTAGTTAAAGCCCATCGTATGACCATGAGCACCAACATCATGAATAATAACAATATCTCCAGGGTCTAATTGTGGCAGCTTACGATCAATGGCAAATTTATCATTATTTTCACAAAGCGAGCCAGTAACATCATACAAAGTATTGTTAGTTAAATCCTCTTTGTCTAATACTGAAATGTGATGATACGCATCTTTATATATCCCCGGACGCATTAAATTCGTCATACAGGCATCTAGCCCAGCAAATTTTTTATAAGTTTTCTTAATATGCTGGACTTTAGATATTAAATAACCATATGGACCGGTAATAACACGCCCACATTCCATGTACATCTTAATTGGTGCTAAACCATTTTTTTCGATATGTGATTTATATTTTTCTTTAATCCCTTCACTAATTATGTCTAAATCAACAGTTTTTTCGCCAGGTCGATAAGGAATTCCAATTCCTCCACCTATATTAACAAACTCAAATTCAATCCCTACAGTTAGTGAAATTTCCTCAACTAGCTTAAATAGCATTTCGGCAGTTTCAATGAAATAATTAGGATCAAGTTCATTAGAAGCTATCATGGCGTGAATGCCAAATCTCTTGATACCATAATTTTTAGCAAGATGATAACCAACAAATAGTTGATCACGAGTAAAGCCAAATTTAGCTTCTTCAGGATGGCCAATGATTGAAGAACCAGTTCTTAAACTGCCAGGATTATAGCGAAAACAAATTAATTCAGGTAAGCCAATATGTTGTTTTAAAAAATCTAAATGGCTAATATCATCAAGATTAATAATTGCACCTAATTCAATAGCTTTTGCAAATTCTTCAACTGGCGTATTATTGGAGCTGAACATTATTTCTTCACCAACAACATCACATTTTTCGGCTAATACAAGCTCTGCTAAAGAACTACAATCCATTCCAAAACCTTGATGTTTTAATAGCTTTAATAAATATGGATTTGGATTCGCTTTTACCGCAAAATATTCTTTAAATCCGTCATTCCAAGTAAAGGATGTATTTAGTTTTTGAGCATTTTCTTGGATTCCAGTTTCATCATATAAATAAAATGGAGTTGGATAGTCTTTAATTATTTGTTCTAATTTATTTTTATTAAGAGGAAATTTTAACATGATGCTAATTTATCACAGATACTGAGATTATAGGGTTGAAATTATTGCATTCAGTGTGACATAAATTTTTGTGATGTCAATAATTTTCCTAAGGTCGAGTCTTCGAAAGTATTATAGAAATTCTTAATTGCTCTATTTAGCCGTTTTTTAATTTAGCACATACTTGTTCTAAGTCAGCTTGCGTATCTACTGAAATTACATCATGTTCAGTAATAAATGTATAAATACTTTTACCAGCCTGTAAAAATCTCAATTGTTCTAATTTTTCAGCTTGTTCTAAAGAACTTTGAGGAAGCGTAACATATTCTTCTAATACATTGCGTCGATATCCATAGATACCTACATGTCCAAAAAAAATATTCTGGTTAATCCAGTCATTATTTTGCACATCACGTACATAAGGAATTGGATTGCGAGAAAAATAAAGAGCATAACCATCATGCCGCCTGATTACTTTGACTAAATTTGGATCAAATAATTTTTCAGTAGTTTTAATAGGATAAACTGGAGTTACAATATCAGGAAGTGGATTAGTTGTCGCAAATACTTCAATTAATTGATTTATTATTTCAGGTTCTATCAATGGCTGATCGGCTTGTACGTTGATAATTATGTCAGCTTCTAAGTTGTTTAAAATAGACACTATACGTTCAGTACCAGAACTACAATCACTATTTGTCATCCATATTTGGCCGCCCCAACTTTTGACCTTGGTAGCAATTTCTTCCGAATCGGTAACAATATGTATTTCATCTACTTTAGCTACT
>DAOUSR010000053.1 GCA_030627125.1 Thioploca sp. | reverse complement strand
TTTTTTTGATGTGTGCTGTTGCGATTTCATCTGTATTTGCAAGTAAAGGTGATGTAAATAGAAAAGTAAGAATCAGGATGAAGGGTTTTGGGTTCATGGTTGTGCTAATTATCGCTTATTTTGGCTCTGGAGGTTTTGGCGTTTTCATAACGAACTATTATACACTTTTTTGATAATCCTAAACAAAGTAGTGTTAAACCTGTTAGATTTTTGAAACCTAGCAGGTTTTTTTAAGTAATCACTACATTATTTAGGACTACCAATATTCTCTGAGAAATTGAATAATTTTAAAGAAATATTCTGTGAAACTCCTTAGTTTTAAACAATACTAGCTTCCCAGCTTCATCATTTTAAATTGACGACCCTTGATTTTGGTATTTTGCAGGCGTTTTAATACATTATGGTCTATCGTTCTGTCTAATGCCACGTATGAAGAGAAGTCGAAAATATCAATTTTACCAACTTGATTCACGGTAATATCAACATCACCCGTTAACGCACCTAAAATATCTCCCGGACGCATTTTGTTCTTTTTTCCACCATTAATACACATAGTAATCATTGGAGGTAAGGCTAGGCAACCGTTATCATCCAGTGAATCTAAGGCATCACAGCGGCAAAGTTGGTTTTGAACTTGCTCTATGGCATTTATTTTGTGCTGTTCGGAGGTTGTATACAAGCTGAGTGCCAAACCTTTTTTGCCAGCTCGACCCGTCCTACCGATACGATGGATATGAATTTCCGGCCCCATAGGCAATTCATAATTTATAACCACTTGTAAATCATTAATATCCAGCCCACGAGCTGCCACATCAGTAGCCACTAAAATAGAACAACTTTTGTTAGTAAATCTAAGTAATACTTGTTCCCGTTCTCTCTGCTCCAAATCACCATGAATCGCCATTGCATAATAACCCTTCTGTTTAAGCTGCGTGGCAACCACCTCACATTGTTTCTTGGTATTACAAAAAATCACTGTTGATTCTGGTTGGTAATGGGCCAAAAGTGCCATTAAGGCTTCGTCTCTCTGCGATTTTTCAATTTCATAAAACCGTTGCTCAATTTCGTTATGATTATGTAATGATTCAACTCGGATGTTCAGTGGGTTTCTCTGAATGGAGTGACTCATTTGCACAATAGAATCAGGAAAAGTGGCGGAGAAAAGCATCGTTTGACGATTTTTAGGAATATCCGAAATAATGTTCAGAATATCATCATAAAATCCCATATCCAACATACGATCCGCTTCGTCCAAAACCAATGAATGGATATTTTCCAAATTCAATGTACCTTTTCGCAGGTGATCTTGAATACGTCCTGGCGTACCAACAATGATATGCGCTCCATATGCCAGCGAATTTTTTTGGGGAGTAAAAGGTTTACCACCACATAGCGACAACAGTTTGACATTTTTAGTGAATCTAGCTAAACGTTGAATCTCTTTACCCACCTGATCCGCTAATTCACGGGTAGGACAGATTACCATAGCCTGAACGTAGTAATTTTTCACATTCAGTTTAGCAAGTAATCCGATAGCATAAGCTGCTGTTTTGCCACTGCCTGTCTTTGCTTGAGCAATAACATCTCGGTTGTTCAAAATATTAGGCAGGCTTTGGGCTTGAATCGGTGTCATGTCAGTGTAGCCAAGTGAATCTAAGTTAGCTAACATGGCTTTTTTAATCTCTGGTTTAAAAAACAGAGTAGAAAATTGAGATGCTTTATCCATTTGTAATTAAAAAATTCTTCAACATTAAAGGTAGTGGCAAGTACTAAATTATGTACTTAGCCACTTTAAAAATCAGTTTAAAATATTCTATGACATAAAATCATAGCATTCATTATTGCCATTTTAGAGAAATAGCCATTTATAGCATTTTCCAATTGAATGTGTTATATAAATTCAAATTAAGAACTTGATATTTACATAAAATTTCATTAAGAATTAAGCGTTCATAATTAAAAAATGCTATAACTTAATCTCAACAAAAAAATCATTCTTTTAAGATCATTGGAAATTCAATTCTAAAAAGCACTATCCTGCAATTAGGTAGTGATTATATTATAGCAAATATACATTTCTAACCCATTACCATTAACTTAATGGCATTGTTGCTGATGGCTGGGGAAGATTGATAAATTATTTAGAACCATTTTGCATAATATCTATTATTAAATATTTTTTTAGAATATACAAGAACTTGTTTTTTTTATTACATTGAACTCAGGTTACTTAATTGTTATTTTTTTTATTTTTTGATACAATTAAATCTATATTATAACGGAGATAGATTGTATGTTACAAAAGATTCTACTAGCTACAATGTTAATTTTAGTTGGACAGGGCATTATGGCAGCAGAAAAAACTGCTGATTGTGAAAATACTGATGATATTGTAAAAATGAATTCTTGTGCAAAGGATGCTTATTTAGCCTATAAAAAAGAAATTCAAGGAAAAATTAAGGATATAAAAGCACAGGAAGATGTGAGTAATAGAGCTAAAAAATTATTGAATAAAGCTCAAAAATCATGGCAACAATTTAGATGGAATTATTGTACATTTGCTACAGAATATATGGAAGGTGAACCAGGTCACTATTTTCTTAAATTCGATTGTCTGGGGCGTGTTACTAAACATCAACTTGAAAATTTACAAGAATATATAGAAGGGTTGGATGTTTAATTTAGTGGTCAGCAAATGCTGACCTCTATATTTTAAGTTTAACGTTAGGCGGAGAAACTCTGCATAAAAATTGCTCGATGAATATCACCTAAACTAACCATACCAACAAGTTTATTACCATCAGCAACTGGAATCCGCCGAAAATGACGTCTTGCCATAACTGAAACAGCTTTTAAGATAGGCATTTCTGGATTAACTGTTATTGGCTCTTTAGTCATAAGATCGGCAGCTGTTAATGGTAAAACTTTTTTATATTCAGTTTCTCGATGTTCAAAATCAAGAGCACCCATTCCAGTTATAACATCTTCCATATCTGGAAATAAATAACGTAATACATCCTGTTCTGATAAAATACCAATGATTGTATCTTTTTGTTCAATCACTGGTAAAGCACTAAAGCGATTAAGACACATAATAGAAGCAACTTCGGTTAAACGAGTGTCTGGATTAATCGTTCTGACAGCACGAGTCATAATTTCTTTTACAAGCATATTAACAACCTTTATATTAATTATAGAATTTTATTTTAAATACTATCTTACCAAGGCATAAAGTTATTAGCAAATGATGCTGGCCGTGATAAACTTGACATACCGTGATTCATCATGGTTAAATCGCGTCGCATTTGATCAGTTGTGGATGTTATTACTCGTATTGATTGATCTAGATTTTGCATTGAATCATCCATTGTAATAATAGAACCATCTATATTACTAATAGAACCATCCATACGGGTCATAGAACGATCCATTTGTATCATCATTTTATCTATACTAGTTAATGACGTAGTAATAGTAACCATAGAATGATTCATTTGAGAGACATTATCTAACATAGGTTGTAAAGTATCAAGCTTAACCGATATATCACTCATAGTACGAGCCATCATTTGCACTTGTCCTGACATAATTTGAATTTGTTCTGATAAAGTGGAAATACTATTAGTCATAGACTCCATATGTTGTCCCATGTTCGGGTCCATACTGCGTGCCATAGAACTCATATCATGTGTTAAGCTATAAATTAGGAAAAATCCATAGCCTGCTAATATTACAAAGGCAAACATGGCCGGATAAACAATAATTTCCCAACGCCGAGTACTTTGCTGAAAATTGCTTACAAACTTTTCCATTTGGCCACTACTAATAGCAGCACCACATTCCATTGTTTGTGGAATTTGTGGAACTATTTTATGAATTGTTGATTTGGTAGAAATTGTAGCCATGCTAATATTCCTAAATTGACCATTGCCTATTTTAATTATAACTATAATAACTAATTTTTGCTATATTTACAAAACTAAACCTACACATAACACTATATCTTAATAACTCATATATAGGAATAAATTAATATATTATAATATACTAAAATTATTAATTTATAAATTTTTTTCTACCAAAATCATCAAATTATGGAAAATCAAAAATCAGAATTATATCAAGCAATAGATGCTTTCATCCAAACCACAACTATGGAAGAAGCCCTTGAAATAGTTGAACAGTATCCAGAATTGCTAACTGATAAGGCTGATATTTTATTCAGTACAATTATCAGTAATGCTCGGCAAGCAGGTCATGATACTACAGTCCAAGCACTTGATGAACGGCGTGATTTTATTCGTGGTATTCGTGAAGAAAAATCTAATTTATAATTGTGAATTAATAATTACAAAATAATCAATTTATGGAGTTTCAATATGTTTCAAGGTAGCATGGTAGCATTAATTACACCTATGACAGAAGATGATAGAATTGATGAAGCTAGTTTACGCAGTTTAATCGACTATCATATTGAGAATCAAACCAATGCAATTGTATCAGTGGGAACGACTGGTGAATCAGCAACTTTAAATCATGATGAACATTGTGAAGTAATTAGAATTACGGTTGAGCAAGCAGCAAAAAGAATACCGGTTATCGCTGGGACTGGTTCTAACTCTACTGCTGAAGCAATTGAATATACTAAATGTGCGGCTAAGGTCGGAGCTGATGCTTGTTTATTAGTAACTCCATATTATAATAAACCTACTCAAGAAGGCTTGTATCAACATTATAAAAAAATTGCTGAAGCTGTATCTATTCCACAATTACTTTATAACGTACCGGGGCGTACTGCTTGTGATATGTTGCCAACCACGGTAAAGCGACTAGCAGAGATAGATAATATTATTGGTATTAAGGAAGCTGTTGGCGATCTCACTAGAATTAAAGACTTAATTGCTATTGCTAATGATAATTTTGCGATTTATAGTGGCGATGATGGTACGGCAATGGAATTAATTTTAGCTGGAGGCAAAGGTACTATTTCGGTTACGGCCAATGTAGCACCCAAAGCTATGAATGCTATGTGTAAAGCTGCTCTTGCTGGTAATCGTAGTGAAGCTAAGGCTATTAATAATAAATTAATGGGATTGCACAAAAATTTATTTGTTGAATCTAATCCAATTCCAGTTAAATGGGCAGTGCAGAGAATGGGCTTGGTTCCGGCTGGTATTCGGTTGCCATTGACTCCGTTGTCAGCAAAATATCATACGATCATTGAACAGGCTATGCAGCAAGCAGAAGTTAGTTATGTTTAGAGTATTATTGTTATCTGTATGTTTATTGTCAGGTTGTGGTACTGTTATTGAGTATCTGGATGCAACTTGGACTGATGATCATAAGTCTTATGATGAAGGCAAACCTTTGCCAACTTTGGAAGTTCCACCGGAGTTGAAGCAGGAGTGAATTGATAGGTGGTGTATAAGCAGCAACGTCATATTTCGTTTATCAATTTGTCCAGTATTATATTCAATTGGTGTATGACGCTATCGCTTATGCACCCTACGAGCTGCCATTTTTTTGATTTCTTTTTTCGACTTTATACAAGTGGGAAATGCTATAAATTAAAAACTTATTAACAATTCATCATAGATTTTTTAAATGAAAAATTATATAATATATGCTTCTATTTAAGGATATAATATATGAAACAATTACTTTTATTAATACTAATTAGCTTCTTACCAATAACAGCAACTGCGACACCAGAACTAGCTCAGGCGATAATTGATGCTACTACTCCAGAAGCTAAAGGTCTTGCCATTGCTAAAATGGGTGATTTTAGGGATACTGGGTGGCTGGATTCCGAAGTTGGAATGACAATGATTTTACGCAATCGGCAAGGGAACGAAAATACTCGTCAAACTCGGTCGAAATATATGGAAGTTACCGGAGATGGAGATAAATCCTTAACTGTTTTTGATAAACCACGAGATATTAAAGGTACCGCTATGTTAACTTGGTCCCATTCTCTTGAAGCTGATGATCAATGGTTATATTTACCAGCTTTAAAACGGGTAAAACGGATTTCCTCTAAAAATAAATCTGGGCCATTTATGGGCAGTGAGTTTGCTTTTGAAGATTTATCTTCGCAGGAAGTTGAGAAATATTCTTATACCTATTTGCGGGATGAAAGCTATGAAGGAATTGATTGTTATGTAATAGAACGCAAACCTATTTATAAGCATTCTGGCTATACTCGTCAAATATCATGGGTTGATAAAGAACATTTTAATCCACACCAAATTATATTTTATGATCGTAAAAATTCCTTGCTTAAAACTTTACAATTCAAGAATTATAAGCAATATTTAAATAAGTACTGGCGTGCAGATGAAATGTTCATGGAAAATCACCAAACTCGTAAAACTACTAAGCTTAAATTTGAGAATTATCAATTTGGTAAAGGTCTTACTGCCCGAGATTTTGACAAAGCTACGCTTAAACGGATGCGTTAACTAGTGCTTTTAAAAAATGTCATTCATTGGATTGATATTATTGGTGAATGGAGTGGCCGTATAATCGCTTGGTTAATATTATTGCTGATGTTAATAATTGTTTATCAAGCTAGTATGGTGGCTTTATTTTCCATTGGTTCGGTGGCTTTACAAGAATTACAATGGCATTTATTCGCTTTAGTTTTTTTAATTGGGGCTGCTTACACATTAAAATATGATGATCATGTGCGAGTTGACATTATTTATAACAGTAATTGGTTGACTGATCGGCATCGAGCTTGGATAGATTTATTAGGTGGATTATTCATGCTCGTGCCATTTTGTTTAGTAGTGATAATTGCTTCATGGCCATTTGTTTATAACGCTTTCATTTATGCTGAAGGTTCGCCAGACCCAGGTGGTTTGCCATATCGTTTTTTACTTAAAGCCTCGATTCCATTAGGATTTTTATTGTTGATGTTACAAGGAATTGGCAATAGTTTGAAGAGTTGGTTGTATTTATTGGAACAGGATTGAAATTTCATAACTACCATTAGGTTCGAATAACCTTTATTAAAATATATTCATAACCTTAAATGGTGCGAACCAAGCCTTCTATTCTGTATCTATATAAGCAAATCAAGAGCTTTTGGAACTATTAATGATACCTATCGCACCATTCAAATCGGCATTGATAATACCCTTAGACCCATAGGTGTTCTGGATTATTTTAACTAATTGTGAATGAATAATATTTAATGACTAATTATTAACTAATCTTGAATATTTTTTGTTAAAAATTAAATAATTAATCATTCACAATTCACTAAAACCTATTTAGAATCCCTCACAACCTCCAACTTAGCAGGTTTTCCAGTCCCAAACACCTCTGGTTCATACATCTCTTCAGCATGAGTAGCCATCACTCCAAATTCACCCGGAGCAATTGCTTGAGCCACGTAGGATAAATGATAATTACCAGCTGCTAAATAATCAGAATAGAACACTGCGGCATGATGACGTAATTCCTTATGATAGAAACTCCACCAAGATTCGCCGTATTCCAGCCATTCATCATCAGTAAACCAGACAGATTCTTTAGCATATTGACCTGTTTCCGCTTTATCCGCATCAATTTTAGAAGTAGTAGCCAAATCCCGATTTACTGGTTCCAAACCGCCCGGAATTGGATCATCGACTACCACAAAATAACGTGGAGCTGGTAGAGAAACATATAAATCTACTCGTACTAATTCCCCGGTCAGCAATTTCATAGGGCTTTGCAATAAAATCCACTTACCACCCCGTTCCACATGATATTCCCGCTGAACCTTAATTCCAGAATTAACTGCCGTAGCTTTCTCCTCAGTTTCGGCATAGGTCATTTCAATTTTATAATAAACTCGACCTTGACCTTCTCGTTTGAGCTTCACAGTAGCATTTTGACCCGGATTATCTTCATTCATTTCGTGGACAAAAGTTAATGGAGAGCTTTTCACACTGGCAAAACCACCTTTAGTCTTACCATTATCTCGTTTAATCAAATCATCATTTAGCCAAGTTTGCACTGTAAACATTGGTTGGTCTGTTTCATAAACTTTGGCATATTCAATCAAAGCATTCATACAATACATATTTTCTTGAGTATTGCCCCAATAACCTTTCCGATCTTGCATTTTGGTGATATTCCGTACCAACTTGAAAGGAATATCTCCAACATTGCTTTGCTTGTTCATAGTCTGATCGTAACCACTCAAACTACTCAAAATGGCACATTGAGTTCTTAGCGAAGAAGACAAAATATGTTTATAACTATCATCTAATTCTTCTGCAAAAGAGATATTGCCAGCCGTTTGATTAGCATGAGCTAAGATTTTATCAACCACGTCATTGCGAATTCGTTGCGTACCTGGAACTTGCAAAGCTGCGGATAGGAACTGAGCCTTACCAAATAAATCCATCCGTTCCATATGACCATGATAGCGATTAATATCATTGCGAGTAATCTTACCAGTTTGAGCCAACGCTGCTAAAGCCACTGACCGCACTGTAGAAGCCATACCTTTAGAATAAAAATCTGGCATAATATTCTTGCGTAACATTTTCAACAAATAGCTGTGCAGGCGTTTTTCCACTGTTTCGGGAATATCATATTCAGCAGTCCGTAACCAATTAAAAGCCAATGCAGTATACGCACTTAAATAAGGACTAACTCGTTCATCCTTAGCGATAAAATAGGCCATGCCGCCATTAGGTGCTTGATATTCCTTGGCTAAATTGATAGTTTGACCGGGCAGAGTATAGCTATCTTTCCAAATTAAATCATCAGCGATATAGTCTTGCAAATTATTGTAATGCGAAGCCATTGTACCTTTGCTCAGCTTCTGCTCCCAACAGTAATACGGATAATCTCGCATGTAACTGAAAGCTCCATCAACTCCACTAATAACAGTCGGTGAGGCTATTACTTTTAAGCCACCAACATTTGGATAAATATCTGCCGGGAATTTAACTTGTTCCGTAACTTCATCAGCTATCGTAGTTCCATAAGTAGCAGCAGTTACCGAAGCTTTTCGAGCCTGAACTTGCAGTGTTTTCTGCAAACCATCACTATCTGTACCATCAGAAGCAGTTGCTTCCAATTGAATTGTACCAGCAGTAGTAGCTTTCAGTGGTAGCCATTGCACATAGCGCTTATATGGTTCGGCTTGGATGGTGTAAGATTTAGTGACCACATCTTTGCCCAAACCAACCAAATTTTTAACATTTTGCATCCAACCAGTTAATTTAGCTGTGCTTGTAGTTGGTATGATTACTGGCCCTTTAGCAGTCACTGTAATTTTTAAATCCCGAGCCGTTTCAGTCCGATTCATCACACTAAAACCAGCTTGGAAAATATCACCAGTCAAAACTTGATTAGGTAAGACTGGTCTAATTTCAACTGCTTGATTAACCTTAAAATTATAGTCTCCCAAACCCATCAAATCTTCCGGAGTGACAGCCATTACCAAAATTCGCCAACCAGTCAAATTATCTGGCAAATCAAACTTAATCTGAGCTTTACCATCGCTATCTGTTTTTAGGGACGGATTCCAATAACTGACAAATTTAAATACCGAACGCATACTCAAACTGCTACCGCCATCACCACCAGCATTAGCACCTTTCTTCTCAAATTTTTGCCGTCCAACCAATCGCATCAGCAAGCTAAAGTTAGCCAAATCCAAATCATCTAAGGTATAGAAACCTTTATATGGATTGAAATAATCTTTGCCAGCACTCAATAAATCAAACACCGACTCATCCAACACTGTCACTGCCAGTTCAATTGGTTCTTGTTCTGGCTTCGGATGCCGAGGTTGAGCTTGGAATTCAACGATTACAGTTTCGCTAGGTTTGTACACCTTTTTATTAGTTTTAACGTTGATTAATATCTCTTTATACGGGTCTTTGACTGTGGTTTTGACATAACCCATACGGAAAGCTGGTTTACCTAAATCTACCTGATTTTTATCAATTGGTTTGTCAATTCGGGGCGACATAACCGTTACTGACACAAAGAAACCTGGCACATAATTAGGTTCCACCGGAACTTCAATGATTTCCATGTTGGACTGCAAAGTAGTCACCCAACTTTTAATCGAACCAAATCGTTCCACTGTTACCAAAGCTTTTGCACCTTGATATGGATTTTTGACCAAATAACGAGCGGTATCACCAACCTTATAGCTTGCCTGTTCTGCCATGATTTCCAAACCATGCCCAGGTTTAGTTTCCCACATCACATAATCTTTGCCAATCGCCCATTGTCGTAACTCAGTTGTATGCTCACGACCTTTAGTATCTTTAATACTGGCAGTTATTTTATAAGAACCAGATTGCGGTGGGATAAAAGTGCATGGAATAGCTTCCTGAGTAGATTGTAGATTACAAGAAGAATCGGTGTTTACCCAAGTATGTTCATAACGTTTATTATAGGCATTACCAGCCGTTTTAACATTGACAGCTTTAGTTTCCAACCGTTCTATTTTGACTTCAATCGTATTGTCTGTCACTGGTTTGCCTAATTCATCTACCACCAACAACATGACAGTACTTTCCTGTTCAGCAGTCAATAACCAGCTAGTTTCTTTTAGGCCCACAAAACGATCCCGACCTACATAACGAGCGGTGATACTGCTAGCAACATCTTTACCTCGGTCATCTCGCACTGCACTTTCTACCAGCAATTGGCCGTATAAAACTTTGGAATCAGTTGGTAAGCTGAAAGTAGTTTGCAACAACCCCTTGTTATCCAATTTTTCTTGTTCAGTGCTAAAAATTGCTTCACTATCATTATCTTCAATATAAACATCGAACCAAAAACCTTTGGCTTGTGGATGGCTAGGACGCAAATCCTGTTGTTGTAAAATTGCTCTTACTTTAGTTTGAGCATCACCGTATGGGCCGCCAGCGTGTAACATTGCAACAGTATCGACCGTTACCTTTTCACCAACGTGAAATAGCTCGCCATTCAAAGCAGTATGGACTTTAAACGGTGATGGGGTGAAATCACTTACCAATACTCGCATTGGAGTCCAAGTGGTATTTTTCTTAAAATTAGCAGTTAATTCAAAATCATACCAACCTACTGCTCCAGTTTTAGGAATGGTAAATTCACCATCATAAGCTCCAAATTCTGATAGCTTGAAATTCTTCTGTTCATGAGTAACTTTACCCATTGGATCAGTTACTTTTAACGTATAACCAGCTTGTGGAGCAGCAACAAATTTTTCATTGCTTTGATCTCGGACAAATAGCTTATATTGCACCGTATCGCCAACCTTATAAATACCCTGAGCGGTAGTTCCCCAAGTATGAATATGACCATATTTGGATTTCATATCGGAATACATGCTAAAATCATCAGTGTAATCATATAATTGCACCCGAAAATTGGAATCCAATGGTAATAAAGCCATATCTTGGCCTTTTTGACAGTGGACAAAGAAACGGTCTTTGGTCTGGTAATCCCAATAGACATTAGCATGTTTAAGATTTGGGTCTAAAGCTTTGGTACCAGGCAAACGAGCTATACCATTGGCATCTGTAATTGCTACTGCTAAATTACTCGACAACGCTTTATCTGGAGCATAGGTATCTTTATAAACCGATACGTCAACTCCCGCCACTGGCTGACCAGTAGCAAAGTCAGTCACCCATACCAAAGTATTATAATGGCCTAATTTAGCATGGACATAGTAAGGTGTGGTTTGGCCAAAGAACCAATTGTTATTTTTAGCATATTTATTGTTAATATCAGGCTCAGTTTTAAAATAACCCTGCACCACTCCCGACTCAGATGCAATCAAATCTCTAACTCCTAGTGGAATCTTCACCGCAATATCTTTTAGTGGCGAAGGTTGCACTGCACGGCGTTTATTCTTGCTCCAACCATCACCAGTCATTACATTGTAAAAAACGGAAATATCAGCTAAATTAGTAACATAAATTGGTAATTCGCTATCAACTCCTTGCTCCAACACAGAAAACTGATGTCCAAAATTATGGTTTGGAGCTCGATGATCAATAGCGAAATTGAGTGCTACCGAATTGCTCAAGGAACGACCAAATTCATCTTGCAAAGCGATAGGATTAGCAATGGTTATATTGTAGTCAGTGAAAGCTTTAAAAGCTCGTGGCAACCGTACCCAATATTCCTGATCTTTATAATGGGATTCATCCAAACGAGTATAACTGTTTCTATCTTTCCAAGGATCGTATTTTTTGCTGCCAATTTTAGGGATAATTTGTAAGTTTTGCTTCAGCATATCTAATTTCACTGGGCTGGAAAACTTTAAATTCACGCTTCGCATTGGATTACAACGTTTATTAGTTTTCTGACCAACCTGAATAACAAGAGAATTATCATCCAAAGTTTCGCATTCTAAACCCAGAAATTTAAATTCAGGAAAGGTATCAATTTCAACTAAACTACGTTGCTCAATTCCTAATTCCTTACCTTTTATCGATCGCAAACCAGGTTCAATGATCAACTGCACTTGGCTATTTAACCGAAATGTTTGGGTTGGTAATATATCCCATTTTTTTGACACAGTGGTTGGTAAAGGTGGTTCGTTTTCATTCCGTGGTGGCAACTCAACTTTAGCTTGTACTCGTTGGCCATTTGAAGTTTGGAAATATATATGTTTTGCTACCGATTTTTTGGTGACAATCTGTTTAAAAAATACTCGAATCTTAGGCTTGCCTGGTTCCAACCAAAGATGGAATGAAGTATAACTAACAGTGGGTCGATTGGTAATAAATATATGTTGAAAAGATTTTTCAATGGTTCGACCTGCTTGAGTAGCGATGCCAGGTTCAACCACCATTTCGTAGCGAGTTGCTGGTTGTAATGCTGTGCCTAGTTCACAGGCCAAATTAGAAGTGTCTAACCATCGCCATTGGCATTGCAGAGCTGGTTTGAAAGTAATAGGAATTTCAGCAGCATCCCGCTCCATCTTTCCAACTGGCACAACTGGTTGATTAAAACTTATTACAATTTGCTGCCCAGCCGGCACATCTTCTCCACTGGGTTTGATTTTCATAACCTCAAGAGGCTTTTCTTTATTAAATACGCTGGAGTCATAAACCGCCCAGACTGGCGATAACCAGCTACATAGTATTGCAATTATTAGGATTTTTTTGAACATATTGAGTTTCCTGTAAAATATATTATTGATTTTAGCTTAAATTGACGAGAGATGCAATTTGTGGGAGTGACTATCTAAATATTTTATAAAAGAGGTTTTTCAGATTAGTTACGCTTCGTGCCATTCGTTCTGTGATATAATTACTACCTACAAGCACGCAACACTCGATACAGGTGGATGATTAATCTTTACCTGATTCTTCGCACCCTGCTAGAAAGAATCTCTACCCAAACTTTACTTGGCATACTATAAATCCTGATTATAACAAGAGAAGAATTTAATATTTAAATTTCATTAAGGAGAAATAATGACTAAATCATACCTATTACTGATATTCAGTATTTTATTTGGAGCAACCAATAATATATATTCACTTGAGCAAGAAGTAAAACGTATAACTTTAAATGAAACAATAGCATTACGTTATAATCGTACAATAGAGACTGCTTACTTAAATCGTTTGGCTGAAAAATTTGATTTAAAAGTTGCCCAAGATAAATTTCATCTCGCAGTTTTTTTGCTGGCTCAACGTAATATTGAAATCAGTCGATTATCTTTAGAACGCTCCCGAAATTTATTAGAAAATAATCGTATTTTAATAGCGGAAGGACGGTTAGCCAGAGTGGAAATCATTCAAACAGAAGCCGATTTAGCTAATCAAGAATTTAGTTTTCAAGAAAATCAAAATAGGTTAGATAGTACTCGTTTACAACTATTAGATATTGATAGAAATACCTTAATTGAGCCAGTTGAATCTATTCAAGTGCAAGCGGTCAACTTAGATGAACAAATTTTACAACAAACATCTTTTTCTAATCAATCCAATTACTTACAGGCATTATTATCTCATAAAAATTCTCAAACAGGACTATTATTGGCCGAAAATATTGATATTGCAGATGCTGTGCGTGATATTAATATGAGATGGAAACAAATACAATTGGCTAAAAAAGCTCTTAAATTATCTCAGAAACAATTGGAAATTGAATTGGAAAAACTTACAGCCAAGCTTTCTAATAACTTTCAAATTGTTGCTTTTCAAGTTACTGGTAAAATAGAACCACTTGATCAAATGGAAATAATTAGCCCTTTGAAAGGCAGAGTAAAAGAGTTTCCAATACAATGAATTTGTTAAACAAGGTCAAGTGCTTTTAGTGATTGATACCACTCAAGAACAAGCTAGTTATCGCAAGGCTTATGCGGCTTATATTGAATCGCAAACCAAGGCTGAAAAAATTAGTAATTGGAAAAATAGTTCAGAAGTTGCTCGTGCAAAACGTGATTTAACTAAAGGGAGTACAAGTTGATGATAAGTTGCTTCCTGAGTCATCAGCAGAGGATGATTCTTAATTAATTGCAAAATTATCAATTTAATATTTTTTGATTCTACAAAGGAAAATATAATTTTCGACTATATACAAACGGGAAACGCTATATTTAGCTTGACAAGGAACAAAATATCTACTAGGCTTGCGTTGATTCATAATCAGGCGTAATCCAGACATTATGCCACTCACTAAACATCAAATGGCGTACTTATGAAATTATTAATTCGTAATCTTTCTCGTAGCACTACCGAAGAAGAGTTAAAAGCCCTCTTTGAAGAATATGGCACAGTACAATCTTGTGATTTGGTGTTAGATAAGACCACTGGTGAATCTAAGGGTTTTGCTTTTGTGGAAATGCCGAAACCAGGGGAAGCTAAAATTGCTATGAAAAATTTGAATAATAAAAATGTTGCCAGCCACATAATTCGTGTTAAAAAAGCTGAAAACAAAAAGATATAACAAAGTAAGTAACCTAATGCCGTAAGTGCGATACAACTAACAATTTAGATCAGGACATAATTATGACGAACAACGATATTTTACGTCGTATCCGCTATATCTTCGATTTTGGCGATTCTAAAATGATTGCTATATTTGATTTAGCTGCTCATCAAGTAACGCGTGGTCAGATCAGCGATTGGTTAAAAAAAGATGATGATCCTGCGTATCAGGAATGTAGTGATACCGAATTAGCAATTTTCCTAAATGGCTTAATTAATGATAAACGAGGCAAAGGGTCACAACCTGAGCCAGAAAAGCGTTTAACTAACAATATTATTTTCATGAAATTAAAGATTGCATTAAACCTGAAAGCCGAAGATGTATTGGAGATTATGGAGTTGGCTGATTTACACATGAGTAAACACGAGTTAAGTGCATTTTTTCGTAGACCGGGTCATAAACACTACCGTGACTGTCAAAATCAGATATTACGTAATTTTCTAAAAGGTATGCAACATAAATATCGCCCTGACCTTGTAAGTGAAAAAATGGGTCAAATTAGCACATAACACTAATCTTGACCGCAATAGATGGTTTTAACTCGTAAAATGTATAAGCGAAGTGTCTCTGAGCTTCCACGATTTGGACATTTTTCTGATTAGTCTTATGATAATATAAATTATTATTCTAGATTTTGGTAGTATTAATTATACTTTTAGCCCAGTACCAAAAATTGCGATAAGGTTTTTGTATCGGATAAAAATAGTAAGTATGGCTAAAATTATCATTTAAAATAATTATATAGTAATGTTAAAAATTCAAAAACTTTATAAATCTTATACCTTTGGTCATACTATCGTGCCGGTTTTAAAAGGTATCGACCTTGAAGTGAATGCTGGTGATTTATTAGCAATTACTGGTACTTCTGGAAGTGGAAAATCTACTTTAATGAATATCATAGGCTTATAGATAAACCAACTCGTGGCCAACAGCAACGGGTTGCCATTGCACGGGCTTTAATTGGGAAACCCTATTCTTGCTGATGAGCCAACTGGTGCTTTGGACACTCAGGTTAGTGAACAAATTATAAACTTGTTTTTGGAATTGAACCAGCAAGAAAATATTACTATTATAATTATAACTCATGATAAAAATGTTGCAAAAAGATGCAAACGCCATGTTGTTGCCTAAGTATACTAATACCATTGCTGAAGTTGTACCAGTAATAAGTGAATATGGTAATTATTTTTTGGTAATCCTAAATATAGTAGTGGTAAATATTCTTAATACATTTATTATAATTTTAAATAGTCATCACTACTTTATTTAGGACTACCATTATTTCATTAATAGGTGGTATTATTAGTTCTGGGCTAGGAATTTTATCCTCTTATTTTGTATGTTGGTTCAATGAATGGCAACTTTTTGTATCGAGAATAGCGATTTGGCTGGGAGTTGGGAGTATCTTCAATCGCCAAAGTCAGAAATTTCGAGAATGAGGAACGATTTTCCTAAACTCCGATGTTAATTAAGTTTTGAGAAATACGCTACGCTTCATTCCCGAAACAACATAATAATTTTTAGGAGTGCAAAATTTATTTTGCAAAGATAATATTTATTTTAAAAATTTAATTATTATAAATATATTATATACTAAAAATATTTGCAAAATAAATTTTGCACTCCTGATATAATAATTATCAA
>DAOUSR010000110.1 GCA_030627125.1 Thioploca sp. | reverse complement strand
GGACTTTCCAATGACCCGTGAGCAGAGCGAGCGAATTGGAATTAAATAGGAATATCCTTACATTGAAGTCCCGTAATATTAGATTGTGTATATTATTGTAAAGCAGTACAACTCCTAGCCGGAGTGGCGGAATTTGGTAGACGCAAGGGACTTAAACATAAATTTGAGCACCTAAGGCGAAATCCTTTTGTGAATGGAGTCTAATTCGGTGAAACCTGTAAAATGGCAATGCCGAGCTAAGTTTAGTTCGATTATTCTAAGGTAAGTTTAGTTCTGAATAAATTTGAATTAAAAAAGTGTAGAGGCCATACGGCTCCTGCCTGACTAGATTTTTCCTGTTGGAGAAATTTAAAGGTGAAGACATGGTCCAGACCACAAACATATTTTTATCTTTAAAGTATGGCAGTGAAAACTGTAGTTGGTAAGAAAATCCCTCGATGGTAACATCGTGCCGGTTCGAGTCCGGCCTCGGGTACCACATATTTCTTCGTTAGAAAACTATAATATGGGTTCGGCAAACATTTGATAGAATCTAAGATGTACACAACACATTTTGGCCTAAATGCCGTTCCATTCTCTATCACTCCTGATCCACACTATCTTTATTTAAGTGTACGCCATCGTGAAGCTTTAGCACATCTGTTATATGGTGTTAAAGAAGGCCCTGGTTTTGTATTGCTCACTGGTGAAGTTGGTACTGGTAAAACTACTCTATGCCGCAGTTTAATTGAACAGTTACCAGAAACCGTTGATGTAGCTTTACTCCTTAACCCACGCCTAACTTCCATCGAATTACTTAAATCTCTGTTTGATGAATTAAAAATTAATTACGAAGATAATTTTGTTTCTAAAGACTTTATTGATATTCTCAGCAGTTATTTACTTACCGCCCATTCTGTAAGACGTAGTACGGTTTTAATCTTAGACGAAGCTCAAAATCTTACCCCTGAAGTTTTAGAACAAGTACGGTTATTGACTAATTTAGAAACTGCCAATCATAAATTACTACAAATTATCCTTGTAGGCCAACCAGAATTAAATACTCTTCTAAAACGCAATAATTTACGCCAGTTAGCTCAACGAATTACTGCCCGTTATCATTTATTACCATTATCATCCAAAGACACTCAAGCATATATCAATCATCGTTTAGCAATTAGTGGAGCTAAAAATCCTATATTTATCAGTGCTGCTATGCGTTTGGTGTATCGTTATTCTGGTGGCATACCGCGTTTGATCAATGTAATTTGTGATCGAGCTTTATTAGGTGGTTATGTTGGTAATGAAGATAAAATAAGTTCTAGTATTGTGCGTAAAGCAGTAAAAGAAGTTCGTGGCGAAAATATTAGTCATGGTTCGCATTTTATAAGTGGATTAATGACAGTTTTATTGTTAGGAGCATTAGTTTGGTGGTTTTATCCTCAAACTGAAACTATTTTTAATAAATATTTTGTCAACGAACCACACATCACATCAGAATTATCTCCAGTAATTGCCGATAACGAACCATTATCTCCCCTATCTATTGCAAAACCATTACCTGAACCAACCCCAGTTCTAACTTTAGAGGAACTTTTACCTAAAACTGATACTGAATCAGCTTTCATGACTTTATTTAGTTTTTGGAATTTGGATTATAAAAGTTTAGTTGGTGAGAAGGCGTGTCAACGGGCAGCAACTCAGAATTTAGCTTGTTTGCTTAGGACTGGGAATTGGAAAGAATTACGAGAAGTGAATCGGCCAGCAGTTATTGAATTAGTTACTAATGATGGCAATCAACACCATTTGGTGGTGACAAAACTAGAAGAAGATATTGCTACAGTGATGATTGCTGGAAAAAATTATGAATTCCCTTTCACTGAAATTAACAAATATTGGTTAGGTCAATTTTTATTGTTATGGCAGCCACCATTATTGCCAGTGCCTGTATTGAAGGTTGGATTGTCTAATAATGCGGTGATTTGGATAAGACAGCATTTAGATAAAATTGAAGGAGTTAATAGTAATTCGCAATCTTCACGGTTTGATTACGCATTGAAAACTAGAGTTATAAATTTTCAACGTCAGCAACAACTTGATGCAGATGGTATTGTTGGAGAGCAGACTATGTTGGTTATGCAGGCTTTATCTGGATTGGGACCATTCTTGGTTGAGTAGTTAACCTGATTTTTCATGACAGCTATTAGCAATTCTTCATTTACCAATTCATAATCTAAGTAAGATGCCTCCCACGCACCATTTCCCAGTATGTTTAATCATCATCTTAATAATTAAACACATAGGAGCAAAACTTCCTCCAAACCTAATCATTTTGAACTCATTATCAAAGATAAAATTATCCGCTATGATGGTGATTTTAGTTTTTTAAAAGATTAACGGTACCTTAAGTATTGATTATCGTAATGCTAGTAAAGTTAAGAGTATATTGTGAATAAATATAACAAACACCCAACACAAATTGGAGAATAAGATGGATTTTTCAGAAGAAATTCAGTCTCTTGGTTCTAGAATTCAAAAGTCTATTGGCTTAATTAAAACCGAAGAAGCAACAAAACAAGCATTTATAATTCCTTTTATTAAAGCATTAGATTATGATGTTTATGATCCTACAGAAGTTGTTCCAGAATACACGGCTGATGTTGGGACTAAAAAAGGCGAAAAAGTAGATTATGCCATCATGCAAAATGATAAGCCTATTATTTTAATCGAATGTAAGTGGTGTGGTACAAACTTAGATAAAGAACATGCCTCACAACTTTATCGTTATTTTTCAGTAACTGAATCACGTATTGCTATTTTGACTAATGGAGTAATATTTCGATTTTATACAGATTTAGAAAAGCCAAATCAAATGGATTCTAAACCGTTTTTGGAATTTAATTTGTTAGATATTCAAGAATCTTTAATTCCAGAATTAAAAAAACTGACTAAATTTCATTTTAATTTAGAAGAACTTATTTCTAGTGCAGCTGAATTAAAATATACCAGAGAAATCAAATTAATATTAGCAAGTCAATTGATAAAACCATCAGATGATTTTGTAAAATTTTTTACTTCACAAGTCTATTCAGGTAGAATAACTCAAAATGTTTTAGAACAATTTCATACTGTTACAAAAGTAGCATTTAAGCAATTTATTAGTGAAGAACTTAGTAAACGTTTAAATTCAGTTTTTGATAAAGATAACATCCAATTAGAACCAGATTCTGAAAATCAAGCACCTGATATTTCTAGTGCAAAATCCCCTAAACAAAAAGACGATGCTAGAATTGTAACTACTCCTGAAGAAATTGAAGGTTTTATTATTATAAGAGATATTTTGAAGTACACTGTTGAAGAAGGTAGAATATTTTATCGAGACACAGTTAGTTACTTTGGGATTTTATTGGATGATAATAAAACTAGGCCAATATGCCGTTTGTATTTCAATACTTCGCAAAAATATTTGGCTTTGTTTGATAACGAAGATAAGAAAGAAGAAAAAATCCCTATTAACAATACAGAAGAAATTGGAAATTTTGCAGATAGAATCAGAAATACTATATTGAAATATGAAGATAAATCTACATAAATTCGATTTTTGAATTAACAGCATTAATAATTGTCAGAATCAGGATTTTCAGGATTAAAGAATTTTCAGAATAAATTCAAAACCAATTATGGTTAATTTTCATTCTGTTAATTCTGATTCTAACAAAAAAGATAGCAAAAAATGAAACCCACAAACAATCTTCTGATAACAAACTTCGTCAAGCTTCTGACATAGATTCATATGAATATTTGTCGTGAACTATTTGAAAACCTTTCCGCAAAAGATGTATAACAATGCAGCAGAATTTTGGCAGTGATAGGAAATTAGACTATAAAATAGGTGATATTGATTTTTCTAAAAAATTATGAAACAAACAAATAACTTCTCAAATACTATATTTTGGATTCTTGTCTTAATATTGAGTTCATTAACCGTACATTCAGCAGCAGATAATTCTAATTATCAAAACCACACAAATCCTAAACTAGGATGCCAACTTCCTGAAAATATTGATAATACTGTAAATGAACAACTTCCATTTGAACAGTGGCTTAACTACTTTAAAGATGAAGCATTTGCTAATGGCATATCCAATAAAACTATTACAACAGCATTTAACAATATCCATCCTATTCAGAAAGTAATTGATTTAGACCGTCGCCAAAAAGAATATTCTGTAACGTTTTCCAAATATCTGAAAAATTCTATTTCTGCTCAAAGAATTAAACGTGGAAAATCCATGTTAAAAAAACATCGTCTACTTTTGAAAAATATTGAAAAAACATATGGCATACAACCGCAAATTTTAGTTGCATTATGGGCGATGGAAAGTAATTTTGGAAAATTTATGGGCAATTTTTCTACTATTAGTACTTTAGCAACGTTGGCTCATGAAGGTAGACGACATAACTTTTTCCGCAATGAATTGCTTTGTGCTTTTTATATTCTTGAGCAAGAGCATATACATATCAATGACATGAAAAGTTCTTGGGCTGGAGCAATGGGACAACCACAATTTATGCCATCAACTTTCTTTTATTATAGTGCTGATGGAGATGCTGACGGTAAAAAAGACATATGGCATAATACAGCCGATGTACTAGCATCTGCTGCCAACTATCTAAATAAAATTGGCTGGCAAATTGGCCAAAGTTGGGGCTTAGAAGTAAAATTACCAAAAACATTCGACCCATATCAGGCTCGTTTATCAGAACAAAAAACTGTGCAAGAATGGCATAATTTAGGAGTTAAAAAAGCAAATGGAAAACAACTATCCATAAACAATGCAATCAAAGGTGCCATTATTCTTCCTTCAGGCATTAAAGGGCCAGCGTTTCTTGTTTTTGATAATTTTCGAGTTATTAGGAAGTGGAATAAATCCACCAACTATGCACTGACGATTGGACATTTAGCTGATCGGTTTATGGGTAAAGGAAGACTGGTTGGCAAAGCTCCTAAAGGCGAACAACCTTTAACTCGTAAACAAGCATTATCATTACAAAGTAACCTGAAAAAAATGGGTTTTTATGCAGATAAAATAGATGGTATGGTAGGTTCCAACTCACGGAATGCAATACGTGAATATCAAAAATATAAAGGTATTCCAGCAGATGCTTATCCATCGCCTGAAGTTATTTTGCAGATAGAAAAAGATGCTAGAATAATAGAGTAAATGCAAGCAAATATCAAATCTTGGATATTAATCTCTGTATGAATATTGAGGAGTCATCGGTTGGACTTTCTGAAATATTAGCTAAAATTTAAACGGATAATAAACCTTGTGTTAATTCGTAATTCTGGTAATATTAGGAATATATTTTTAATAACTGTAGTGTATTTATAATAATGACAAATAAAGAATTTTTTAAAATAGTAAAAAGTTTTTCCAGTGAAAGGACGCTTAGTATTGAAAAAGGATTTCCTCTTTGGGTTCTAACAATATTTTATCCAAATTTTAATGCTGATGAATTAGATGAGTGTGTTAGAGGTTTAGATAATAATGATGAATCAATTGACGCTTTTGTTAAAGATAGTTCTCAACAAGAATTAGTATTTTTCCAATTTAAATCAACTAAATCTGAGAAAAATATATCTGCCACTAGAAAAAATTATTTATCATTATTGTATAATATTATTAATAAATTATCTAATTTAAAATATATGGATGGACATAAAAATGATAGAATACAAGAAATATCTGCCGAATATGCTACTGCTAAGAAGAAAAGATATAGTATTAGGATGATATTTGCTGATTTAGGAGGTAAATTGACAGATGTTTCAATTTTAGATTCTTATAATCATGACAATATTTCGTATGAATATTTTGGTTTTAATGAGTTGTGTGAAAAATATGAAGAGTATGATTCTTTAATAAAATTGACAAATCCAGAAGAACTTACTTTAAATCTTAGTTATACAGATAATCCTGAAATAATAGAAACTACACTTGGTACTTTCATGTTAAGACATAAAAGTTTTGACGATTGTGTGGATAAATTTAATACTTTAAAATATCAAGTAACCAAAAGTTATGAAGAATTATTTCCATTGAAATTTAACTAAAAAAATTCCAATTTTGAATGGTTAATATCAATGATTAATTTTTCATGAAAAACACTAGTAATTAATCGTTAGCCATTCACAATTAGCAAAATATATTAACAACATGCACTCACACACCCTAAAAAAATGGCAACATAGTCACAATTTTGTAACCGCCCATGAGCATGGTGAAAAACGCACTCTACAAGTATTAATTTTGACCGCCCTAACAATGATGGTGGAAATAATAGCTGGTAGCGTATTTGGCTCTATGGCCCTGCTTGCCGATGGTTGGCATATGGGAACCCATGTAGCAGCATTCATGATAGCTATTTTTGTCTATCGCTATGCTCGTAAACATGCTAATAATCCAGCCTATGCTTTTGGTACTGGCAAAGTTAGCGTACTAGGTGGATTTGCTAGTGCAGTGGCATTAGCCGTAGTTGCATTAGTAATGGTCGTGGAATCAACCCAACGAATTTTTGACCCGCAGATAATCCAATTTAATGAAGCAATCAGCGTGGCAGTACTCGGATTATTGATTAATATTGCTAGTGCATTTATTCTACGAGATAATCATCATCATGGAGAACATCATCACCATGATCATAACTTAAAAGCCGCTTATTTTCATGTATTAGCCGATGCTTTGACTTCTGTACTAGCTATAATAGCTTTATGTGCTGGCAAATATTATGGTTGGAATTGGATGGATCCAATTATGGGGATTGTCGGAGCAGTGATTATTACTCGTTGGTCTTATGGGTTATTAAAAGAAACTAGTCCAATTTTATTGGACGCAAGTATTGAAGAAAAATATAAAGATGCTATAAAACAAATAATAGAAAAAGATTCTGATAATCTCATTGCTGATTTTCATATTTGGAAAGTTGGGGCTAATCATTATGCAGCAATAATTTCTTTAGTTACTAATTTTCCTAAACCACTAGAACATTATAAAAAACTTTTGCAAGATTTTGATAAATTATCTCATATTACAATTGAAGTAATTCAATGTATAGATTAAGATATGTATGGCACAAAAACTATAATTTGGAAATGGCTACGTTTTAACAAGAATTTAAGCCGTTTATCTTAGTATGGTATTAATTATATTTATTATGAAAAATATAAATTTCCATTTATAATTAATTTCGTGCAAAATAGTAATATATTATTCAACTTCGTAAATTTTATTAAAATAGGATATTAAACTATGGGATTAGATCAATCAAACCGTTATGCTGATTTAAATCTAAAAGAAGAAGACCTGATTAAAGGCGGCGATCATGTATTATGTGCTTATATAATGAAACCGAAAGCAGGCTTTTTTGATTATTTAGGCACGGCTTCTCATTTCGCTGCTGAATCTTCCACTGGTACTAATGTACAAGTTTGTACCACTGATGATTTCACTAAGGGTGTTGACGCTCTAGTATATGAAATCGATGAAGAAAAAGAAATAATGAAAATTGCCTATCCAGTTGATTTATTTGACAGGAATATGATTGACGGTAGGGCAATGATCGTATCTTTCTTGACTTTATCCGTTGGTAATAACCAAGGTATGGGTGATGTAGAATATGCCAAACTGATGGATTTCTTTGTACCTCCTAGATACTTACGTTTATTTGATGGACCTAACAAAAATATCGTAGATATGTGGCGGGTATTGCGTCGTCCATTAGAAAACGGTGGTATGGTTGTTGGTACTATCATCAAACCTAAATTGGGTTTACGTCCAAAACCATTTGCTGAAGCATGTTATCAATTCTGGTTAGGTGGTGATTTTATTAAAAATGATGAACCACAAGGTAATCAAGTATATGCCCCTACTCGTGAGATCATGCCATTAATTGTGGATGCGATGAAACGAGCTCAGGACGAAACTGGAGAAGCTAAATTATTTTCCGCTAATATAACTGCTGATGATCCATTTGAAATAATTCGTCGTGGTGAATATATTTTAGAAGAATTTGGTGAATTTGGTGATCATGTTGCATTCTTAGTGGATGGTTATGTTGGTGGCCCTACAGCGATTACTACTTGTCGCCGTTATTTTGCTAACCAATTTTTACATTATCATCGTGCTGGTCATGGTGCGGTTACTTCTCAACAAAGTAATCGTGGTTATAGTGTACTGGCTCATATGAAAATGTCCCGTCTCCAAGGTGCTTCTGGTATTCATACTGGTACTATGGGATATGGTAAGATGGAAGGTGATAATACTGAAAAAAATCTAGCCTATATGTTGGAACGTGATTCTGCTGACGGCTTGTTCTATCATCAAGAATGGGAAGGTATGAAGGCTACTACTCCAATTATTTCTGGCGGTATGAATGCTTTACGTTTACCAGGTTTCTTTGATAACTTAGGCCATTGTAACGTTATTCAAACTTCAGGTGGTGGTGCATTCGGTCATAAAGACGGTGGTGCTGCTGGTGCAACTTCTTTACGTCAAGCTCGTGATGCGTGGATGGAAGGTGCTGATGTAATTGAATATGCTAAGGAACATCCTGAATTACGGGGTGCTTTTGAAACTTTTGCCTCTGATGCTGATGAAATTTATCCAAATTGGCGTGAAAAGATGGGCGTACATAAGTAAACCTATTTTTTATGTAGCATAATTTTAGCCTTGGAACTTATAGTTTTGGGGCTAATTCTGATTTTCTAAACCATTTTTTAATAAATTAACGACTGATTAAACCATCATAGTTATAGATCCAAGTTCTAGTAATATGTAATATATCAACTTCTTTCCGAAACTCTTCCGGAAATGGTTCAAATGGTAAAGCAAGATGTACAATTTGCAAGGTTGCTTCATCTAACATACTGTGTTTAGATGGTGTAGTAATTTTAATATTGTGTAATGTACCATTAGAATTAAGAGCTACTTTTAATACCACAGAACCACTAATTTTCTTAAAGTTATTCTGATAAAATTTAGTACCAACATCTTCAATTTTTCTACGCCAAGCATCCATATAACTAGCATATTTATATTCTTTAGTACTGGAATTGATAAATTCTTGGCGCGGTCTTTTAGAATATTCTCTATATTTTCTATCAAATTCTGCTTGCATACTTGCAAATTTTATTGCAAATTCATTGATAAAAACTTCATTTTCAGAAATATAATTATCCTCTGTCTGAGAGTCTTGGCCTTGGTTAGCTGGTTCTTCCGGTGGAATTATGTCTGGTTGATGCTTTACTTGGTATGCAGAATCTTGCTCAGTAACTAAAATTTCAGTTTGATGTTCTTGAGGAGCTGCGGCAACTTGGTTTGGTGGTGGAGTAAAAACCACTTCTGCGGTTGAGTCTGGAAAAGGAGCAATAGTTGGAGTGGTAGGACGTTGTTCTTGTTCAGTTTCACCTCCACCTTTATAGTTTACTTGAGCCAAATAATCAGCTTTATCTGGTGCTTTTTCAGTACTTTTTTGGACTATTATAACTTCCATAGTAGTATCTGAATTCCCTTTAGGAATCGGCGGCATAATAAAATCTGAATTAATTCCAGCTACATGTATCAATACTGCAAAAAATAAAGCAATAGTAAATCTTTCTGTGGTAGGGAAAATCATATGGTTTTATTATGCCTAATAAAATCTTATTTTTTCTTAAGAATAATGTCAATATTTACATCAGAATCTTCAATTTCAATCCATTCTCTGTAGTCAATATAAGCTGAGTGAGTAATATATATATCGTATTTACCGGGTTTTAATAGTATGCCAGAATTATATTTAGGGGGAATATTCATAATTCTAATCTTACCATCTGCTGGAATTAGATTAATCGTCAAAGAATACTTACTAAACTTTGTTTTCTTATCAAGTTCTACGATAATCAATTCCATATCATCAACATCATAAGACTTATCGGCACAATTAATATTAAACGACTCCTTAATTGTTTGATAATTAGTAATTTTTACTGTAGAAAAGTCAACTTTAATATTATATGTACCAATTAACTGTTTTTGTTTGGTAATGATATTATTAAGGTTCTCAATCTGTTTATTACTAAGATTTTTGACTTTTGAACGTTGCTTATCTATATCAATAGCACGTTTGTCTATTTCTTGTTTGAGTAATTTTAATTCAGAATTTGCTTGTTCTATTATATTAGCTTGTTTATTAAGTTTCTTCTGCAACAGTATACAATCATGCAATTGTTCTTTCGTTAAATTTGCTTTTTCACCAGTATCTAATGCTTTGTCGCCAGTTGCTCCTGAAACATTAGAACAGAGCAGTGCTACCATAACCACAAAAAATTTCATTAAACCTCCTAATAATCTGAATAGGCTATATAAATAGCTAATTTTTCCTCCTTTTTAGTATAACATAAAACTAGACAATTTAATTATTGTTGTAATATTTTTGAGTTTTAACATATAGTTACGTTTATAATATCAAAAACTGATGTTACGCACTAAATTTCTAAGATTATAAAGTAAGTCTGTTGGGTTACTAACCCAACCTACATATTGCTACATATTACATTTATATCTTACCGGATTGCGTAACATCAGGATAATTATTTCTTAACTT
>DAOUSR010000067.1 GCA_030627125.1 Thioploca sp. | reverse complement strand
TTTGGTCGCCCGGCTTTCCTTGCTGTTACCCGTCTCTTGGTTAAATTTTCAATTAATTTTACTCTGACCCCAATTATTTGTGACCCCAATTATTTGTGACCCCAATTATTTGACCCCAATTATTTCTGCGTCCACCGCTTGCACCGTGTCCAACTTTCCATTTTGGTTCAAGTTCTATATGTTCGGGTTTGTAGCCTTTGGTAAAAAGTCTATGCACACATTCAAAAACAACAAAGTTTTCGTCAGAAGTAAAATTGCAAGTAAACTCTCCATTGATTACAAAACCTTTATTAGTTGGATACACAAGCAAATTTTTTACGAAATCAACTTTTAAGTATGCGTCTGCATAGGAAAAATACTTACTAAAAATATTGTTCTTTTCTTCAAAGTTTAAATGTATTAAAAGTGCCTTAAAATTATCTTTATTTATCATGTATTAAATTCTTTGTGTGTTATTCCGTAACTACCTACCATACACATGCCAAGTATTTTAAAATATTATCAATAAGTTATAAATTTGCTGTAATACAGCACTTTTAGTGTAAGAAATATAACTATATGATATTTATCAGTATAAATTTAATTTATAATATTTATAGATGATTTTTATTAAATGTATCATCATGATTTATAAACGTAAAAAGTTGGCATGGGCATGGTAGGTAGTTACCTTTTTTACATATAACGATTGAGCCGTATAGGGTCGGTACAATGAAATGAAACCGACTAAATATAATCAATAATTTATGTGTTTATTTATATCTTAATGGTCGGTTACTGCTGCACCGACCCTACCTGACTGATATTTATATTGAAGTTAATTAAGCATTAAGCATTGCTATAAGATACTAATTTACAATACTTTACTTTCAGCAGTCTTTCTCGCAATATCATTCACTATCATAATATCTTCAGCATCCAAGTGTTCGGTTTGAGCGATATAGTCTATATCTTTCTCACCATCCAAGAACCGCCGAACTGCCGCAACCAACCGATCCCAACCTTTCAATTTGCGTTGTTCCAACATAGAATTCAATTGTTTACGTAACTTAGGTTGTTTCATCGTAGTTACTACCGCCTCAATAAACTTATGGTGTGATTCTAAAGCACTTGCATATTCTGCAATATTAGTTTTGGATTTTCTAGCTAATTGACGATAAACATCAGCCTGTTTGACATCGTTCTGTTTATCTGCAATTTTAGCTAAAATCAGATAAGTCTTCCAAATTTCCACATCATTAGGATTATGAGCTTTATCTATAGCCAAACCAGCTTCTGCCAATTGTCTGGCTTCCTCTAAACGGCCTAATTGCTCATGTAATAATTCGGCCAGATTAGTAAGCCCAATTGAGACCTCAAGCCAATTTTCTAAAGTCTTATTACCTTCTATCGTTTGCCGATACCATTTCTCTGCCTCCGGTAAGTTACCAAGCATTTTATTTACATGAGCAAGTTGTTGCCAAGTAGCTACGGTATTAAGCAAATCATTTTGCTGCTCAAAATTTTCATTGGCTTGAAAATATGCTTGATTAGCAGCTTTCCACTGTTTAGTCTGTTGATAAACCGAACCCATTTGGTACAGAGCAGATGCCTCATTTTGCGATTCATTCAATTGTTTAAACATAGTGTAAGCTTGGTGAAAATCTTGTTCGGCTTCTCGGAAATTACCTTGTAACTTTTTAAGCGTACCTAATTTGGCATAGATTGAAGCTATACTACTAACATCATCCAAGTTTTGCATAATGACTAGAGCAGCTAAATAAGCTTCTTTAGCACTATCATAATCACCTTTATGGGTCAAAATATCAGCTAAATGAGTCCCGGTTCGAGCAATCTCTCTGTTTATTTGAACAGTTGGTTCCAATTGGTTTAGTTCGACTAATTCCTGCTGATAATTCTCAACTGCTTTATCAAGGTTATTTAATAGTTTGGAACAATTCCCCAACCGACCTAAAGTAAGACATCTTTCATAATTTGGCTCGGTTGCAAGATGGGCTAACATTTCTCCCAAAATTTCTTGGGCTTCTTTGGGTTGACTATCTGTTATCAACTGTTTCGCTTGAGCAGAAAAGTCATCAAACCAGTCTTCAGATTTTTCTACTAGTTCTTCAATCTTAGCTTTAGCCTCATTAGTAAATTTTTTGCCACTAGTAACAAGACCAAAATCAGATAAGAAAGTATCAACCTTAGTTCCAAAATCTCTAGCCCAATCTTTACCTGTATCAACTGCTCCATATGCCGCAGTCAATAAATTAGGTAATTCTTTCTGCTCAATGATATTAGCGTGATAAGGATTACGGCCTTCTTCATTATACAAAAAGTTAGCTAATTCATAATAACCTTGCTGATAGCGGTCTTGCAATTCTGCTTGCTGAGTTACAGATAATTCCCCCAAAGTTTTGATACTAGGATGAAATTCTAAATAAGGTACGGTTAAACCATCAAAATGTTCAGTTTGAGCAAGTCCTGACTCTTCCAGTGCTTGTCGCATTGGTTGCCATTGTTGTTCTGGAATATTGATGATAGAACGCAATACATTTTCAAATGCACCATTTTGAAATATAGCCAATTTTGCTAAATGTCTTTGCATTTGTGGTTCTAAAGTTTCGGTAAATAGCTGAATAGAAGCTTGCAACGATTTATCTTCCGACGACATATCAATTGGCAAGTAACGTAACTCAGTTGCTAAACGTTCATTCAAATTGTTTACATCATCTAGTTTTAGGCGATAAGTCAAGATGCTAACGGACAAAGGATGATAATTAACCTGCCCAAATAATTGCTCTAACATTCGTCGTTTTGGCATATCGTGATTTGGCATGTGTGGTAATGATGCCATCACAGTATCAAAATAACGAATCGCTTCTATTGGCTCTAATTTATCTAATTGACAGTTATTCTCTGCCGAAATTTTAGGATGAGATTGAGGCAGACGACTAATTATAATCACACAGCTTTGTCCAGCTTCCGACCATTTTTTAGCAATATTTAACAAAATAGTTAATGGATTAGGTTTTTTTACCTCTTTAACTAATTTAGTTTTTTTCTCAGATTCTTTCTCAGATTCTTTTTCAGATGCTGTTTCAGGGTTTTTCTCTTCATTATCACCAGATTTTTTCTCGGAAAAAGAGAAATGGAACTCAGTAGTTTTCTCATATTCTTCTTCAACTACAATTTTTTCTAGCTTTGAATCATTTGGTAATTTATCAACTGGTTCATCATTGAAGAAAAAGGCTTCGGTTTCATCTTGCAGGATTAAGGGTTTTTCTTGTAGAATCAGAGGCTCTGTTTGGAAAATTAGAGCATCTTCTTCGTTAGAATCATAATATTCATCTAGTGCGTCGATATTATCGAAAATTATCAGAGTTGGCGTTCTTTCCAGAGCTTGGGTAACAGCATCTACATCAGTTAAATTTTTCTGCAACACCTTAGCTACAGCACTGATTGCAATACTAACAGGCTCTATATTTTGCACATTAGCATAATCAACGTATACTACCGATTTAAAACGGCCAGTTTTCTGCAACCAACGGCCAATTTCTTGAGCTAGACAAGTTTTACCTTGGCCTGCGGAACCGTGCAAATTTATAAAATGCTTACCATTAGTAATTTTCCGTTCCATATCCCATAAATCATGCCGATGGCCAAAAAACTTAGGCATGGATTTTGTTGGTAAATTGGTTCTAACTGAGTGTGTTTTATCTAATGCAATGTCTTCTTGAATCAATAACGGTGCGTCATAACCATGATGATATAAGGTTGGTACAAACCAATCGTATAATTCAATTCTAGCTGGCTTATTTAAGCGAATTAAATCTCGTCGATCTGGTTCAGTATAAAGAACCAAACGTGCATCATCTATAGCATTACTAACTCTATAACCACGAGCCAAACTAGTATAGAATGCGGCAAACATTTTTTGGGCTGCTGCTTGTAACAGTGAATGGTTAATAGATATTACAAATGCAATTCCAGTGGATATTAAATTAACCGCTATACTGTCCATATCGTTAATTTTATTCGTTACTGCTGATAAAATCACTAGATTGACTTGTTGCTGATTAAGCATTTTAGCGAATAATTCAGCTGGTACTTGATGATTTTTGCCATCTTCTTGTTCAAATAAAAGATAACTACTGCTAGTTGCTAAATTAGCATTTTTCTCATAACTACTATAACCATCAAAATGCACTATATCGATCTGAGGCAATTCATGGTTTTGTAATCGGTCCCGTAAATTTTGTAAAGTTGCTGGCTGTAAAAATTCCAGAGTAATGCGTTGTGGTATATTTTGCAGTATATCGATTGCTGCTTGGGCATTAATACGTGGATCAATAAAATCAGTATCAGTAGGACGACTTATTATAAATAAAACATGTATTTTCGGCTTAGGATTTACTGGCGTAGGATTTTCACAGCCTAGCCGACGTTGAATAGAAATTTTCTCAGCAGCAAAAAAGTTCTTACCCTTAGAATCATGCAACAATTCCCAAGGTAAAGCTAAAATCGCTGGATGATTAGCTGTAATAGTTATTATTTTATTATTATCGTGTTGCCGAAATTTTTTATACAGACGATGAGCTGGTTTTTTAGCAAAAGCTTTATTAAATAATGCCTTACCAAGCTCTGGTAATTGACTTTCAATTCTTTGGGCGGCCTCGTCATCTATGTCAGAGCTATATTGATTGGCATATTGTTCTAAATACCAACCTAATTGTTGATGACCTTTATCAGAAAAAGGCGAATTAAATTCTAAAACTCCAGTTTTTTCACCAGTTTTACCATTGACTAGAGTTACGATAAGATGTTGTGGGTCTGGGAAGTAGAGATTAAGTTCCTGCATATTTTATTAACCGTATGAATTTATGATTTAATGAATTATAACAATGTTTGAGTTAAAAAATATAGATTTTTAGGGAATTTTTTCATCGATGTTACATAATGAAAACTAAGTTAGAGCAATTCTTAATTATTAATGGACTTAAATATCAATCATTTGATATATTCTATTCAATTGGGAAATGCTATACATTGGAAGATGTACACGAAATAATTCAAAGTAGGCAAGTATTTTTGATATTTTATTTCGGAATAGGGCAATACATTAAGACCCTATTTATTCACATTTTAAATTATGAATAAAAAATGGTAAAGTAATTATCGCAAGGGATTATAGAATTATAAAAAAAATTAGTTAAAAAATATTGCTAAATTTGTAATAAAAATTTGCGATTATTTTAAAAATACACTATTCTATTAGAACATGATGTTTTCGAAAACATCAGAGTTTGATATCGGCAATTTTTACACAGTTTGTTAAGTTTTAATTGATGGATGGTTACAAATGTCCTATTTTAATGCTATAAAATGTAGTGTATTAGTTTACAAATTTAGAAATAACAGAGGTTAGTATTAGGTATGAACCGTGGTACAGTAAAATGGTTTAACGACTCTAAAGGTTTTGGTTTTATCTCACCTGAAGATGGTAGCAAGGACATATTTGTTCATTTTTCAAGTATTCAAAAAGAAGGGTTTAAGACTCTTAATGAGGGACAGCAGGTTGAGTATGAATCAACCGATGGCCCGAAAGGCCCTCAGGCAACTAAATGTTTTCCTATTTAAATAAAATTACATAATGTAATTACCCGTAATCTTTTATAGATTGCGGGTTATAAGGAAAAATATAGTTGATGTTCTACGTCTCCAGTCCCATTCGCACCGTTATAATTATCTTGGTTGCTACGAATCCTTCCTTCACCCACCTCAACATCATCAGAATGAGATTCCAAAATAACAGCTATATTCCCCGGAATTTTAGTAAATCCAACAAATAATGCCATATCACTTCCTTTAGCACCATTACCAGACGAATCGCTTGATATTCCCATTAAACCACCAAACGCATTTTGTGGTTGTTGCCGTAAGTCTGCGGGAACTCTTTCAACTAAATTTGCCGAACGCAAGTGTAACCATAACAGGCGGGATTCATCATCATTGTCTGTTGAGTTAAAGTTACCACCTATAATACCATTTCCATCACCCTCCGCAATTCCGCTTTTAAACCTATCCGCATTTTCATCATCTCCGGGAAGTCTGTGGTAATTTTCACGATATAGAGTAACTGCCCTAGCAATACTACTAAAATTGTTTTCAATATTTTTAATTTTAGCATTAGTTATGAGTTCAGTGCCTTTTAATACTGTCCCCATAAATAACCCTATAATTATTAATACAATGGCAACTTCAACTAGAGTGAAACCGTTATTTATTTTCATATAATTTAAATCTAATTAAATAAGGCGAAATTAAATAAGGCGAACACATGGCTCGCCCTATTAAGTTTTAATCCAGAAATTTATTACAGATACACATCATAAAATAAAATATACCTCTCGTATTACATCATCATCTAAATTGTCATAAGTCGTTGCACTACCACCAGAGCCTTTAGAGGCTCGAATACTGCCCTTATCTGGTTTTTCATCATCAGATCGTGACTCAAGTATACCTGCTATGCTATTAGGAATTTTAGAAAATCCTATATAAGTCCTTCCTGCTGCTATTTTAGGGTTTGTTGCTATTTCGTCAGAAGAAACACCTGTAACTCCACTGAATGCATTAATTGGTAAAATATTATCACTAGAATCACCTTCTACCAATCCAGCTTTACGTAAATGAGACCAAAAAGCACTACTTTCATCTGATGCAGTTATAGAATCAAAAAGCCCTTCAATATCTCCATTACCTAGGGTACCATTACTTGGAGCAGTTGTTCCAAATCTATCACTTGCCCGTGCGTCGTCTCCCGGTAAAGCTCGATACCGATCTTGATAACTATAAATTGCTGCGGTAATTCCACTAAAATCATTTTCTAGATTCTTAATTTTAGCATTAGTTATAATTTCTTGTCCTTTAAGGACTCCTCCTAATAGCAATCCAATAATTACCATAACAATAGCGATTTCTACTAGGGTAAAACCTTGTTGCTTGTTCATTTAACTTAACCTCCATTTTATGGTACATCATATAATAACGTATAGCACATATTTACAAAATTATTCAACTTGTTTTTCTAAAGCTAATAACTTTTCATTTAAAAATTCGATTTCTTTGGAGTCTGTCAACTGGCCGCTTGCAAGAATACCTCCAACCACTAGGCGGGCTTGCTCTAATTCTCCCATGTCTTCTAAAATAAAAATCTGCATTTCTTTCGCCCATCTTGGCATATTTGGAGTGGCATGAGTAGATATTGCTTGGGCATATTTTAATGCTAAAGGTAAATTTTTTAACCGATGTTTAGCGATTACTGTAACATGAGCTAACCAAGGCCATCTTTTATCTGGGTCAATAAAAAATTGCTTATAAACTAATTCCAACATTAAATGCTGTTTTTTAGGGTCTGGAATACTAGAATACAAATGACTTGCTACTAATAGTGGGTATTGACTATTTGGGTCAAGAAGCAATATTTGTTCCAACCACTGCTGCAATTTATTATAGTCCAATTTTTGGTAAGGTAAAAACTGGCCAGTCTGAATATCAAATGCTTGTAACCATAACATTAATATCTTAGCACTAACTATCATATCGCCAAAACTAAGAATATGCAATAAACCTGGTTGCGGCGGTGAGGTTAATTTTTGGATTTTGGTATTGGGTGGAGGTAATTGATAATGCCAAATAATCTGCCCTCCTAAACTTAATATTAGCAATATTATTATAATTTTGGGAACATTCTGCACAGAACGTTGTTGTTCAGTCATAAATTTTTTCTATAAAAATCAAATAAACTCATGGTAATCAACAATATAACATAAATAATGGTTTGAGATAAAATTTCTATTAGGTTATTAAAGTTGCCAGTGTGATAAACTAACCATTCTGATTGAGTGAAATTTTCTAAATTTGGTAACAGCATAGCCAATAATTCGATTAAGCTATTAATTAATTGATCTATCCATGAATGTAGATTTAGTAATGAACTTTGTGCCATTAATTGAATTGCACTGATGCTACGTGCCAATATGTAAAACCCTAATACCATACTAAAAGCTTGAACAGTCTGATGAAAGGTAAGAACACATAATAGGCTTACCGCTATGACTATTAATAATTCACAAAATAAAGATAAACTCCATAATGCTACTTGAATATAAGGTACATAATTTAGCAATGCAATGCCAAATAATAGAGCTGTGACTAAGGCAATTAGTGCAAATCCACTAAATTTACCGATAAAATAACTGCTACGTTGCAAAGGTAAAGATAACCATAAATATATGGAATGATTACTAAATTCATGTACCATACTAGTAATTACAAATAAACTAACCACATAAATTGCACCTAGGCGTAAAAAAGCTGCCAGCATGCTACTTTGATAAGCAACTGTTTCAATAATGGTTATTTGGCCGATAAAAATGCTTAATCCAAACCCAGTAATTAGTAATATGATAATAACGGCAAAAAATCGAGTACGTAAAGCTTCTAGTGCTACCAACGTAGCTATGGTAAAAATCTGTTTCATCTATCAAATATATTCTTTTAAGGTAAATTGACAATGTCTTATAATTTAACTGCTATTTCACCTAAGCATGAACATCGTTTACTTGGCTTATTATTAATATCCTTACATATTTTATTATGGTGGAATTTTTCTACTTTTCCAGAATTATTATTACGCCTTGGATTACTAATTCACTTTGGAATTTTCATTTTATGGCAACCTTTGTGGAGCCGCTTAAATACTCACGGTATTAAATATAAAATATTACTTGCTATAGCAATTTGTATATTTTTAATTTTTCCCAACATATTTTTATTAACTCTTTGGCAAATTATATTATTAGGTTTAATGGGAGGACGGGATTTAGTTAAACCAATTGATAAAACTGTTAATTTAATTGCAATTATTTTTTTGAGTATAGAAGTATTATTTATTGCTTTTAGTCGATTATTTGTTGTTGAAGAGTTAATTTATACATTTACCGCAGATATTTGGTTTCAATATGGTATGTTGCTTGTTCCATTTTTATTCTTATTTATTACTACTGATAATAGTCGTGAACATCGTTATTATATTAACTTTTTTCATGGGTTAACCATTGCAATGGTAATCTTAATCCTAACTTTAGGTAGTTTAGTTATCAATTTATCTAGTCATGTAATCATGCCACTAGCAGTTTTTCAGATGACATTAGCTACAGTGATTTTTATTTTAACAATAAGTTGGTTATGGGTTATGCTGGTTGGTGAAGAAGGGGCTGAATCTTTATGGACCAGACATTTGTATAACATAGGCGGTTCTTTTGAACAGTGGATCGAGCATTTAGCCCAACCAATTCATCATAAAAATCTAACTCCGCCAGAATTTTTACAAGCTGGTTTTGAACAATTGATGACTTTACCTTGGATAATTGGTATTACTTGGCACTCTCTATATGGCGAAAATATGGTAGGTTCTGTTGCTCCACAAAAAATAGACCTTACAATACAATCGATTGAAATTACCGTTTATGCTCGTTATCGTATAAGTGCTAGTCATGCTTTCCAAATTAAAATTTTAGTTCAATTATTAGAATATTTCCATCAAACTAAACGACGTGAAGCCGCTTTTGCTCAACAAGCTCATCTACAAGCTATTCATGAAACAGGAGCAAAACTTACTCATGACATAAAAAATTTGTTACAATCTCTACACGCTATAACATCAGCCATAGAACTTTACCCTCCCTCTAAAAATGATGATACGCAAAGATTATTACAAGGTCAATTACCTCATTTAACTCAACGTCTAAAACGTACTCTGGATAAGTTACAAAAACCGGCTGAATTTTCTTACTCAAATGTACCAATTAATCTGTGGTGGAGCAATTTACATGCCCGCTATCGTAAAAGCCAGATTGATTTTAACAATTATGTAGATGATGAAAATATTCTTATTCCGGAAGATTTATTTGATAATGTAGCCGAAAATTTATTGCAAAATGCTCTGATGAAGCGTAAGCGAGAACCAGAATTGAAAATTGAGGTATCATTATACGTTAAACAACGTAATTTGCGACTGACCGTATTTGATAATGGCAGTGCAATACCAAATGCAATATTTGACAATTTGTTTAATCAGCCTGTTCCTTCTAAGGATGGTTTTGGAATTGGTCTGTATCATGTGGTTAAACATTTAATCCATACTGGCTATGATTTAACAATTACCGAAAATACTGCTAACAATGTATGTTTTGAATTAGCTAGTACCGAACAATCATAGCGGTTCAAACTTTTAAACTCCAATTAAAATTATTATGTCTGAAGAAACTAAAATTCCACAATTACAACTCCGTTATGAACAAACCACTGCTTTATATGCATCTCAATTTGTTATAAGTACTAATGGTGAAGAAGTTATTATTAATTTTTCATCTGGTGGTTTAGCAGATAAAGGTAAAGCTTATTTACCAGTACATACAAGAATTGCTCTGACTACCACTGGAGCCAAAAATTTAGCCAATTTAATTACTCAAGCTCTGTCTGAAACTAGTAAAGTAACTGTTTCTAATTTATCCAGTAAAGTAATTCATTAAATATTAATCAAAATATTTCAAGTAAAATATACTTTTAATGTAGAGCATCTTTGCATTATCTGTTAATTTAAATTATGCAATTTAATATACTTAAATGTCATGGTTCGGGAAATGATTTTATTCTCATTAATGAACATGACAAACTTTTATTTACTGAAAAACAACGCATTATATTATCACAGCTATTCTGTAACCGGGACGGAATTTTAGGAGCTGATGGAATTCTCTTTTTTCAAGCTAGTGAAAAGGCTGATGGAAAAATGCGGATTTTTAATCCTGATGGTTCAGAAGCTGAAATGTGTGGTAATGGTTTAAGATGTATAGGCAGATTTGCTTGTGAATTATTTAATAAAAATTCAGTACTAATTGAGACCTTGAAAGATTATTCTCAAATAGTTAAAGATACTGATATATATAAAAATATTCCAACTTATCGAGCTGAATTAAATACGATCTCACTAGCTAGTAAAGATATTCCTCTAATAGGTAACTTTGATAGATTAATTAATCAGCGATTTATTACGCAGGATTTATTATTTACTGCTGTAAGCATGCCCAATCCACATTTAGTAGCAATAGTTAATGAAATTTCGGATACTGAACTGGAAAAAGTTGGTAAACTTGTCAACCAGTTACCAGACAAAATCCTCAATGGTGCTAATGTGAATTTTTGTAAAATTATAAATTCCAATTCAATTTACGTTAGAACTTATGAAAGAGGAGTTGGTTTAACTAACTCATGTGGTAGTGGTATGTCGGCTGCTTCATTGGTAACCTGTTTATTAGGGCATAATTCATTTGATACATCAATTAATGTTTATAATTATGGTGGTTTGGTGACATGCACGCCTAAGATGATTAATGAAGAAAAATATTCAGTATCTTTATCTGGCAATGCTACATTTATGTTTAGTAATACGATTGCATTTGAATTTTCAAACTTAAATGATATTATTCAATATTTTGGAAAAGTTTTTGTAGATGAAATACAAAATTATGGTGGATTTATTGAATATTCAGCTATTTCAAACAACACATTGAAGATATGTTAATTAAAATTATTATAATTTAGGTTGTATTTTTATGAATATGAATTGGTATGGTTTATACACTCTGTTTGGTAAAGAAGTTTGGCGTTTTACGAAAGTTGGCACTCAAACAATTCTAGCTCCTATTGTTACGGTTTTACTTTACTTGCTAGTATTTGGTTCGGTATTAGAAGAACATATTGAAGTTTATGCAGGAATAAATTATACCGCTTTTCTTATTCCTGGTCTAATAATGATGAGTATCATCCAAAATGCTTTTGCTAATAGTTCATCTAGTTTATATCAATCAAAAATGACTGGTAGTCTGGTATTCATATTATTACCTCCTTTATCTAGCTTAGAATTCTTTTTAGCTTTTACCACAGCAGCAATATTACGTGGGTTAGTGGTGGGAATTGGAGTATGGATTGCGACATGTTGGTTTGTAATTTTGCCAGTCCATAACTTATGGATACTGTTGCTATTTGCGATATTGGGTAGTTTAATTTTAGGAACTTTAGGAATAATTGGGGCTTTATGGGCTGATAAATGGGATCACATTTCGGCCTTCCAAAATTTTCTGATTTTACCGCTTACTTTTTTAAGTGGAGTATTTTATCGGATAGATACTCTACCAGAATTTTGGCAAAAAGCTTCTTATTACAATCCATTTTTTTACATGATTGATGGTTTCCGTTACGGTTTTTTTGGAGTATCGGAAATTAGTATTAATATGAGTTTAATTATTGTTAGTATATTTGCAATTATTGTAAGTATTTTTTGTTTATGGTTATTGCAGATTGGTTATAAAATTCGCTATTAAAACATAAATGAATTGTAGGGGTAATCCCTTGTGGTTGCCCTAACTTTAATAACAGTTAATTATAAAAACTGCCCGAACCATTGATTCAATTAATGAACATAAATTTTAAATTCCACCCGCCGAGAACGTTGAACATTTTCTATCTCGTCTTCCATAATTAACTGACTAGAAGATAATCCGCTAGTTATCAACACATTATGTAACCAATTTTTATAAGGTTTGATGGTTGGTAAGCGTAAACAATATGTTAGTACAGCATTGGTACGTTGTTGAGATAATAGCATATTATGTAGATAAGCATCAGTTTGGGAAGTGCTTTGCCATTCTGATGAACTATGGCCATCGATACTAATCGCCTCTATATTATTTGCGTATTTATTTAGAATATTAATATAACGCGGACAAAATTCTGTTAAAATAGCTCGATATTGCTGATCAAGTATAGAACCACCAGTATTAAAACTAGCATTTTGAAAATTTATTGTTAGATTGGTATGATTAATATTTGCTGACCAACGGGATAAATCATCTTTAAATTCATTGACCAGTGCTTGATAAATAGTTTTTTTGGGGGTAATTACTTCCTGCTGAGGAATATTGGAATGTTTCTCAGTTACAACAGGTAATTTAGCACTAACTTGATTGACTAATACTAGTTTTGTACCAACTATTTCAGATTTAATATGTTCTCCATTTAATGTAGTAGAGTAAATATTTCTCACGTTCCACATCCCAGTTGATGGAAGCGATGGCGGGAGAAGTTGCAAATATATTAAGCTAAGATCGCACTCATTAGCAGATTCTATAGGTAATACTACTGAATTAGATACTGGTTCATAATTATTAACATGAATAAATTTCTCAGATATTGGCATTATTTTAGAGTTATGTTCTAAAAAATATAAGTAACTAGCAGAAATAAAAATTATCATTATAATTAATAGCAATAATATAATTTCTGGAATTAAATCCAAAGATTTTTCTGCTACAGTAGTTGTTCCAAATAACTGTTCCATTGTTGATATATCCATGTGAAGTATAGTATTTTCCAATTGAATGAGTTATATAAATACAAGAAGTTGATATTTATATCTAATTTCATTCATAATTAAGAATTGCTATATAATAATTTTGAACAATATTAACAAATATTCATAAAACAAGCTAGCAACCACCAAACTTAACTATCTTAAATATGGAACCTCATTTTGCTTTATACTTCATTGATATAGTTGGAACTTGTAACCTAAGATGTCCATCTTGTCCGGTTGGAAATTTCCAAGCCAATGATTTTGTAGACCAACGTCGCCCAAAAGGGTTTATGCAACTGTCTTTGTTTGAGGCAATTTTAGATAAAATTAACCAAGAAGATAATGAACATGAGTATGTAGTAATAAGTGTTTACAACTGGGGCGAGCCACTATTACACCCAGAATTTCCCAAGTTTATTCAAGCAATTAAAGCTAGAGGGTTTTACGCTGAAGTTTCTACTAATTTAAATGTGAAAGAAGTTAAGGATGTAGTAACTGCTGCACCGCATAAATTAGTTGTTTCCCTGTCAGGTTATCACAAATCCACCTATGCCAAAACCCATGAGAGAGGTAATGCTTATCTGATGGTGTCTAATTTATATAAGTTGCGTTATTATATGGACAAGCTAAAACAAGATTTTGCTGTTGAGCTATCCTATCATCTATATGAACATAATGTAGGTGAAGATTTAGAACGGATTATGTATATAGCGAATGATCTTGGTTTCCATTTCAGTTCAGATTTGACTTTATTGATGCCATTGGAAAAAGCCTTTAAATATCTGCACGGAGAAAAATTATCACAGTCAGAGCAGGAACTTATCTCTCTAATGCTGATTAAACCTGAAGAACAAGCTCAATTGGCTCAGGCTTATAAACATACTGCTTGCTCATTGCTTAATTGGAAGACTATTAATTTTGATGGTTCGATGGCAATATGTTGTGCAGTTTATGATTATGAGAACAATATCACCGATAATTTTCTAGCCGTTCCTCATACGGAATTGGAAGAACGGAAACGTAATTATCCGTTATGTAAAAAATGTATGGCAGAAGGCTTACACGCTTTGGCAACCTATACTGCTAGAACCGAGCTAGACCAACTAATTAACAAACGTTTGCAAAAATTTGGTAGTAAAGTTATTAGAGATGCTTCCCATCTAAGACGTTATTCTTTTGATTCTTAAAATAAAAATATGTTACTAGAATTTAGTGTTAAAAAAATCTTTCGTTTAAAGATGAAGTATGTATGCTTCAGATATCTAATAAAATTTAACAAGTATCCTTGTTGTTTCTGATTTAATCCTTTTTTTTAAGATAAATTATGTTACCAGTAGAGAAGCTAGTAAAATATTAGGATTACATCCAAATACATTTATGTCTATAAATATTTGATATTTACATAGAATTTCATTAAGAATTGCCAAACAATTTAACAGGATAATTACTATGCCAAAATTTGATGCAGAACAAGCTCGTTTCAATATGATTGAGCAACAAATTCGTCCTTGGGAAACTTTAGATCAACAAGTATTAGATTTAATGTTTGCTGTACCTAGAGAACATTTTGTGCCAGAAAGCTATTTTACCCAAGCTTTTACTGATATTAATATTCCACTAGCATATGGCCAATTTATGATGGCTCCTAAAATTGAAGCTCGTTTATTACAAGCTTTGATGATCCATCCTAGTGATACAGTGCTAGAAATTGGTACTGGAAGTGGTTATTTGACTGCATTGTTGGCTAAATCAGCTAGATTTGTTGATAGTATTGATATTTATAAAGATTTTATTTGGGATGCTAAACAAAAACTAAATTCTTTAAATATCAAGAATGTATCTTTTGAAATTAATAATGCTGTAGATAATTGGAATGCTGAAACTAGTTATGATTTGATTGTATTTACTGGAGCTTTAACCACATTAGACCCTAAATTTCAACAGAGATTAAATATTGGTGGTAGTTTATTTGCAATAGTTGGTCAAGAGCCAGCCATGCAAGCCAATATCATTAACCGTATTACCGAAGATTATTTTGAACGTGAGACTTTATTTGAAACTTCGCTGCCATCTTTAATAAGTCAAACAATTGTTGATTTTAAACTGTAAAATATTTTGGAGTCCAAAGCTTCAGCTTTGGCTAAAAGGAATTTATTGGAATTCATAGATTTGGCTGAAATTAGACTGCTAAAGCTTTGGACTCCAATAAACTAATATTCTTGACTCTTGCTTTAAACCGCCAAACCTACTAAGTAGAATTAGTTATGATTAAGGAGCAAGCTCCCTGGGCTATGAGAAAAGCTCACAGCTTTTATATAATAGATTTTGGATATAATCTAAT